>DATENM010000089.1 GCA_035275065.1 Blastocatellia bacterium | reverse complement strand
TTTCTGCTGACTTGTTCGTTCTATGGTGAGATATTCTTGCGGTGTATGCCTTGGTTTAGTTTGTGACGACATAAGCTTTCTCCGTAGTAGATATGTACCACAAACATTGTGTCAGGAGCGAGCGGATGGCCGTCTAACGCCCGCGTTCAGCGGGGCCGCGAACGGCCTCACAAGTTACCATAAGAACTGTGCTTCGCGGCCTCCGCTGCAACGTGTTGTTAGGTTGCCGTTACTGGTTAGAGCCTTTGAGAATCGCCTTCAGCTTTGTGTATTCCATTTCCAGAATTCAATCTTGACCCTCTCTCGATCTGAAGCACATTTTTCTGGATGTTCAGCACATGTTTTCTCAGCCAAACCGAAGTCATCCGAAATGGAATAGACTTGCCGATGGCTTTCGAGAACTTGCAATTTGTTGTACGCCTCGACTGCTGCCAAGTTTAGAGGGATTCGCTTGCCTTGCCATTCTTGCAAATTCTTGAAATGTTCATTTTCCAGAATAATCAAAGCACAATGAGGGTTGAGCGGGAAATATACCTCAACGCCTTCAGTTTCCAGGCCGGGCCTATCTGATTCTATGACCATATCAATAGCCTTACTGAAGGCCGGGCCTGTATCTGGTTTTGGTGTATAAGGCTCCATCTCCTTATGCGCCCATAGAGCAACGGGAGCATCGGATGTGTACAGAGGTATGGGGCTTGTATTTACTCCCAAGAGCCAAATGCGGTTATAGAGGACTTTCGCTATGCGACTCATGTTTTCAGGATTCCACAGATGATGGTTATGTAGTACGGATGCGCCCCCTTTGTCATATTTCTTGGCCTCAACACGGAGTTGGGAAGCTAATTTAGGGTCAGCTAGTTCAAGTACGCTATTGAGTGTAGCCTCTGTTAGCTTTTCCATAGCCCGTACAAGAACATTGCGAAAATCCAATGTCCGCATTAACTGAACGGCGAGGCAGAAGGACATTACGGCTCTTTGCTTCAGATCAGCACCTCCGCCCTTTGCTACACCTATTGCGACATCAATTATCTTTTTGAATTCATCATCTATGGCTTTAAGCCCCTCCTCCTCCAGATGAGGGTCCCTATTTATTCCAGGGATGTCTTTGGGAATAGCATCCAAAGGAATATCATAAAAGTAGCTTTCTTGGGCAATGTCCTTCACGCTTATTAACCCAAGTGATTGCCTTAGAACCTTATCATAAACGTACAGCCTTTTATCATCTTGTGTGAACCGTTTAAGATAAGATTGTGGGACATAATGTTGCCTCTTATGCTGCGCCATTACTACGATCTCCAATATTGAAATTATAGCATGCTAGGATTAGAGGTCAGGCAACCTAACGCTCGACATTACCGGGCGCGGCGTCTGGCATCGGATGAATGACGAGAAACGCGCTCGCCGCGCTCCGGTGCATGTCGTTGTTAGACGGCTGCCTCAGGGACCTCCTTCATCGCCATGCCTCCGTGCCTCCAACAGATCAGCCGCTCCAGCACGATCGCGTATGGCACCCACATCCCCACCACAACGACACCCGATATCAGTACCAAGCCAGCCGTCGCTGGCTTGCTTGCCAACTCCTCAACAGCCGCCTCCGCCAACGGATACCACGTACTCAACACGAGAAGGCACCCATAGGCCAAGCCGCTTGCCCGAAGCAAGCGGCGCAACAACCCGGCGTAGATGATGCCCAGGATCACACCGAAGCCAGCGAAGCTGATGACCACGGCAATGCTGCCTGAGAAGCTGAATCTTGCTGCTCCATTGGCTAGCCCGATTGCCGCCATGCCGAGGCGCGCTGCCACGCCGATCAGGATGCCTGACACGCCTCCTGCAAAGACCGCTGCGGCGATTTCTCGGAATACCCGGCCTCGTCCTTGGCGGCGAGCCGTAAGGAAGTATTGCCAGACAGTGAGGGCGACGAGTAGCGCGAGTACAAAGATCATGCGGATAGCCTCCTGTCGGCAAATACGCTCAGTAAGTGATAGGGTTCCAGACGTCTAACGCTCGCGTTCAGCGGGGCCGTGAGCGGCATTAACAGGAAGTGTAAGAACTGCGCTTCGCGGCCTCCGCTGCAACGCCTTGTTAGACGTCCTGTCGCCTGTCACTCCTTGTGAATTGCCTTACTGCCCACGCATGA
>DATENM010000088.1 GCA_035275065.1 Blastocatellia bacterium | reverse complement strand
TTTCTGCTGACTTGTTCGTTCTATGGTGAGATATTCTTGCGGTGTATGCCTTGGTTTAGTTTGTGACGACATAAGCTTTCTCCGTAGTAGATATGTACCACAAACATTGTGTCAGGAGCGAGCGGATGGCCGTCTAACGCCTGCGTTTACCGGGCGCGGGCGACGGCCTCACAAGTAATCACGTGAATGGCGCGGCCCGCGCTCCGGTGCAACGCCTTGTTAGACGCCTCTCTGCATCTATCGCAATAAGGCTTTTAATCCTGCTTGCTCGAAGTGCTCGTCTGTTGTCAGCGCATCGGTTAAGCCACGCTCTTGCATCACCGCGAAGGAGATGCAATCCGTTATCCCCCATTCTTTATCCCTACGGCTCTGATATAGCTCAAAGCCTCGCTTGTATAAGTCTTCCGTCAGAGGAATAATTTTCACCCTCGGGTCCTGTTCAAGCGACTCTAACAGCTCGATACTGGCTTGCCGATGCCGCTGTTTTGAAAGGGCATTGCCAATTTCGAGAATGATGGCGCGCGTCGTCAATAGTTGCGCCTCGTCTGCTTCTAGCTGCTCCGCCAGCAGCAATGCCTTTTCGTGGTGCTCATCTTTCGGCGAAGAGAGCGCAATGGCGTAAGCCGTATCAAGAAACAGTTCCGTCTTAGCCATCAGTTCGGTTCCCGTAAAGGTATTCTTCAATCCGTTCAGACCAATCAACCGGGCCTTCTAAGTTGAGGGAGCGAGCGGTTTGCAGAAATGATTTCGGGCTAGGCTGTGCGGTGCTTGATTCTTCGATGGTTATACGCACTTTCGTATTGGGCTGCAACATCAATGGTTCTTGTGGGCGTAAGACCTCGCCATCAAATACGGCTTCAATTGTTCTGCTCATCATCTTCCTCCCGGGCCAATGATACCACAGCGTCTACGCCGCAGGCGTCTAACGAACACACATCACCGGGCCGCGACAACGGCATTGGCCGAAAGATAAGAACTCCGCCGTCGCGGCTCCGGTGCATGTCGTTGTTAGACCCCCTTGGCGATTTTAGCGCCTCCCCACTTTCATATGAATCGCCCACG
>DATENM010000087.1 GCA_035275065.1 Blastocatellia bacterium | reverse complement strand
AATGCCGGGAAGACGTTCTTGATCTTCGTGCAAGGGCCGGGCGGTGTGAGCCGCAATCGGACGGCGGCGATCACGGGTGAGCCGGCGGGCTGTGCGCTTGGCAACGAGCAAGGCATACAGGTCACCTTCACCTGCAACTCGACTACGCCGGTGGTCTGCCCGCCGGGTACGCCGGGCTGCCCGCCGCTGCCCGACATTCCGCTGGTCAACGGTTGCGACCTCGGTCGCAACACGACCGGTCAATTCTTCCTTGATATCTTTGGTTCCAACATCAAGCAAGATGCGACCGTAACAATCGGTGGTGTGTCGCCCAAGAAGGTCAAGTTCATCGAGCTTGAGCCTGGCTCGACCACCAGTTTCAGAACGATTCGCGTGGTCAAGAAGATCTGCGGCCAGTTGCCTGGGAACATCGTCGTGACGAACCCGGGTACTTCCGGCGGCTCTTCATCAGCGTTCTTCTGCAACAAGTCCTGCCCGACTAACTAACCGCTTCGCGCCGCGAGGAAGGCTGAGACCTTCCTCGCGGATGCACAAGCATCAACCGGGGGCCGCAGTAATGCGGCCCTCTTTTTTATTCTTTAGAGCGGGTTTCAATTGGGTGTAGCGCAATCTGTTAGCTTGCGCAGCGACTCGCGCAAGCTAACAGATTGCGCTACATATTGCCGTCAGACGGGTGAGTGATAGATTGACCCTAGGCTATCTTAGCTCGTGTTGTAACTCGCTGACCTCTTGGCCGCCTTGCGCCGTCACGGGCTCGCCTTTGAAGGTCAGGCGAATCAGCGGCGGCGCGGCAAGCGTCGTAATCACCGCCATCGCGACAACCAGACCGTAGAGCGCATGGTTGCCGGTCAGCGATAAGCCGATCTGCGCGACGACGATCCCGACTTCACCGCGCGGAATCATCCCCACCCCCACCTGCAAAGCGCGCCGCCTGCCCATGCCGAGAGCGCCGATGCCGCAGCCGATCAGTTTAGAAGCGATAGCCAGCGTAACGATTACCGCTGTGAGCAGGACAACACTCGGCGAAAGGAAGATCGTCAGGTCGAGCTTCATGCCGATGGTGACGAGAAAGAAGGGCGTCAGAAATTCGCTCAACGCCTCGGATTGCTGGTGCAGCGGCGTGCCGTCGGTGATCTCCGAGAGCGCCACGCCCGCCAGGAATGCGCCGATGATTCCGGCGATGCCGATGAAGCTCGCGACTGCCGCCAGCCCGAAGCAGAGGATGAGCGCGAAGATCAGCAGCGAATGGGTGATTCGCAGGTTGTGGACGGGCTGCTTGACGCGCTTGACGACGCGTGCGCCCAGTGTGATGGTGAATACAGTGAAGCCAATGGCCAGCCCCGCCGTCAGCGCCAGGTGCAGATAGTTGACCTGGCCTTCGGCCAGGCTGCTGACGACGGCAAGCACCAGCAAGCCGATGATATCATCAATTACCGCCGCGGCCAGAATGACGCGACTGGCTTCAGCCGTAATCAGCCCGAGGCCCGACAACACCCGCGCCGTGATCCCTACAGAGGTCGCTACCATCGCCGCGCCCATAAAGATCGCTTCGACCCGCGAGTATCCGGGCCACAGCGACAGCAGCGCCCAGCCGGCAATGAAAGGCACAATGACGCCGAGGATGGCCGACGTCAGCGCCGTGGTGCCGACTTTGAAGATGTCGCTCGGTCGCGTTTCAAGCCCGACCGTAAAGAGCAGAAAGATGACGCCGATCTCCGCCAGCGCATCCAGCACAGGGGTTGGCTGCACCCAGTTGAGCAGCGCCGGGCCAATGAGAATGCCGGCCAGGACTTCGCCGACCACCGCCGGCTGACGCAGGCGCTCGAACAATTCGGCCAGCAGCTTGGCCGCCAGCAGCGCGATGAACAGCGCCAGCAGGACGTTACCGTGATCGGCGGTCGCCGATAGCCAGGCCGGACGAGTGAAACTTTCCAAGGCGGCTCCCTCTTCACAATGTCATTCAGGCGACGCGACTGCTAAGATTTCAGTAAGATACTGCGATAATCTATAGACGAAGGCAAGGAAGGCGTCGAAGAACAATTCGCCGCCGCAAGGCGTAGGCTATGACGTTATGCAACCAACTCCGCGCGCCATTCTGGCGATAGATACCGCGCCGTTCGCCGATTCGCTGATGCTGCTGGCGGCAATCCGGGCGCTGAGGATTGCCATGCCGCAGACCTTCGTCGCCGTCGCCGCGGCCACAGGCGTTAGCGAATTGTTGATGGCGGCGCGCCTGGCCGATGAAACGATTGACCTCGGCGTCATCAAGCCGCACGAAGGCGGCGACGGCTTGAAGCGACTGGTGCGTCTGTTCAAGCGTGCGCGCCGGCGCGACTATGACCTGGTGCTCGATTTTTCGCCGAAGCTCGACACGCAGGTGCTGTCACGTCTGGTGGTGCGGGCGCGCACGGTGATGCCGACGCGGCTGCCGCGCCTGCTTGAGCTATTGACGCGCGGCCCGCGCAACGGCGGCGGCAGTTATGAATCGGTGCTGCGCCAGGTGGGCGTCGAGCTGCGCGACGAGCGGCTCGGCATCATCGTCCCTACCGAAGAACATGGGCAATTCGAGAAGCTGCTCGAACGCAGCGGCTCGCGCGGCGGCGAACCCCTGGTCGCGCTCTATGCGGCTGCCGCGGGCCATGAGAGCGGCTGGCCTGTGAGCGCCTTCGGCGAGATCGGGCAGCGACTGACTAATGCCTTCAGCGCCCGCGTGGTTGCTCTAAGCGAGCCGGGCGATCAGTCATTCACGACGGCTGTAGGCCCCTTGCTGCCCAAGTCGGCGATCAAGCTGGCGCCGCCGCGCGCCCTTCAGCTTGCCGCCACGGTGGCGCGGGCCAGCCTCGTGGTCACAGACGCTTCGGGTGTCGCGCGGATGGCGACCGAAGCCGGCACCCCTGTGATCGAAATCGTCGAAAACCAGAGCGCCGCGCGCCCGGCCTCGGATTTTCACCGCCTCGTGCGCGGCGCGTCACGGCTTCGCGTCAGCGCCGACGAAGTGTACGAGCTGGCCTGCACGCTGATTCAAGCGAGCCGCAGCGCCCAGCTCTTTCAGCAGTGAAGGTTTCAAGGCAGATCGTGGCGAGGTCAGAAATCAAAGTGCCGAAAGCGGCCAGGGGTTCTCGTCACCGAAGGATTCGTGTATAATCGCAGTCGCAGGGGTTTAGCATTTGCAGCGCATCCACACCGAGTAGTACGGGCATTCTACAATCACTGAGGAGGGGCCATGAATAAACTACTCTTGCTTCTGGGTGTCATTGGGATTGGCGTCGGATCGTTCTTTATTTACAGGTATCTGTACCCGTCACCCCCGCCTGCGAGCCGATCCGACCTGATTCTCGGAGGAACTTGCTTTGCCGTCGCGCTGGTCTGCTTTGCGGTCTTCTTCTTCAAGAGATTCCGCGCCGAGGCTGACCAGGACATCAGCATCACCAAGTTCTAAGCGATTTCGGCTTTTGAAAACGGCTAGCGATGCTTTGACTGTAACCGACGGCGAGCAACCGGCCCGTACATATCGCCCGGTGGCCCGCCGTCACTTAAGCCTTCATGCTCCGCGCCGAGGGTGAGGATGGAGAGCTCTTGTTTGAGCCTTCGATCCCGTGGCCCCTGCCGGGCGGTTGCCGTGATGGTCACCCACGCAATTCCCGCGCGGCCTCACTGATGCGCCGCACCCCTTCGCGAATCATCTCCAGCGAGTTGGCGTAAGAAATCCTCAGGTATCCTTCAATCCCGAAAGCCGAGCCGGCGGTCAAGGCCACGCCTTTCTCTTCGAGCAAGACGCGGGCAAGCTCCGACGACGTCTTGACGCGCCCGCCAAGCAATCCCTTGATGTTCGGCATGACGTAGAAAGCGCCTTCCGGCAGGTCACAGGTGATGCCCGCAATGTCGTTGAGCGCCGGCACCAGCCAGTCGCGCCGCCGCTGATATTCGGCGATCATCTCATGAATCGAAGTCTGCGAGCCGTTGGCCGCTTCGATGGCTGCCATCTGCGTGATCGAGTTGGCGTTCGAGGTCGAATGGCTCTGCACCTTGAGCATCGCCTCAATCCATGCCTGCGGCCCGAGGCCAAATCCCAGCCGCCAGCCGGTCATGGCATGCGACTTGGAAAACGAGCCGCAGATCATCAGCCTATCCCGCAGCTCAGCCGGCAACTGGCCGGCAGTGAATGGCGTCGCCGGCGGGTAAGCGAAGTAAAGGTAACATTCATCACTAATCACCCAGACGTCGCGTTCGGCGGCCACTTCGACGATCTTGCGAAACTCGTCGGGCGGGATGATGCGCCCTGTCGGGTTGTTGGGCGAGTTGAGGATGAGCAACCTTGTGCGCGGGGTGATGGCGGCGCTGACCATCTCGGCGGTCAGCAGGAAGTGATTCGCCTCGGTATCAATGGTGACGGGCTGTGTGCGCAGGAAGCGGGCAATCTCTGGAAACGTCACCCAGTAAGGCGCAGGAAGCAACACCTCGTCGTCGGGGTTGAGGAGCGTCGCCATTGCATTAAAGATGGCCTGCTTGCCGCCGATGGTGACGATGACCTGCGCCGGGTCAGAGTCGCTGCCAAAATCGCGCTTGAGCAGCTCGACAATCGCTTTGCGCAAAGGCGCGATGCCGCTGGTCGCGGTGTAGCGCGTGAAGTTTTGATCGAGCGCCTGGTGCGCCGCCTGCTTGACGTTTTCCGGCGTCGGAAAGTCCGGCTCGCCCGCTCCCAGATCGATCACTTCGACGCCCTGCGCGCGCAACCGCTCGGCGGCCACCAGCACCGCGAGCGTTGATGAGACGGTCATGTCGGCGACGTAGGCCGATTCTTTGAATTCCGCTTTCTTCATTTGATCACCAGGAGGCAGGCGGCAGGCGGCCGTCGGCAGGAGACAGGCAGCCACAACCTTCTGCCCGGCTTCCTGCGTCCTGCCCCCTGCTTGCTGTTTCCTTCACCCCTTTACTTTCTCTCGCATGCGCTGCTCGACCCATTCGGGAACCAGCCCGTTGATCGAGCCTCCCAGCTTGAAGACTTCTTTGATGAGCCGGGAGCTGAGATAAGAATAAGCCTCTGCGGCCATCAGGAAAACGGTTTCGACGCCCGGCTGGAGCCGCCGGTTCATCAGCGCCATCTGCAACTCGTACTCGTAATCAGAGATGGCGCGGATGCCGCGCACGATCACTTGCGCTTGCTGCTCGATGGCGTAATCGACCAGCAATCCGGCGAAGGTGCCGACGCGCACGTTCGGCCAGCGCGCCACCTGGCGGATCATCTCGACGCGCTCTTCGACGGTGAACATTGGCTGCTTGTCGAGGTTGACCAGCACGGCGACGATCAC
Source organism: Blastocatellia bacterium (assembly GCA_035275065.1). Classification (NCBI taxonomy): domain Bacteria; kingdom Pseudomonadati; phylum Acidobacteriota; class Blastocatellia; species Blastocatellia bacterium. The sequence goes on along the minus strand of DATENM010000087.1, from coordinate 163,520 downwards.
TTCATCAAAGAGCTTTGCCGAGCGCTCGATGATGTCGAGGTGGCCCTGAGTCATTGGGTCGAACGAGCCGGGGTAGATTGCGCGTCGCGTCACTCCCTTTCTCCTGATGTCTGTGATGGCGCAGGCTGCCTGTAAGTTCAGGGAGTCTAGCACACCCTCGCGCCGCTCGCCAGTTGCCGGTAGTCGCTCGCCAGCCGGTATGCTATATTGCAGGTTTACGACTGAGGTAACCTCGAACGCCTATGTCCTACGCCCTGTCTATCATCATCCCGGCATACAATGAAGCGACCCGCATCGGCCCGACCCTCGACGACGTGCTGGGGTTTCTGCGGCACGCGGCTTACCGGGCTGAAGTCATTGTCGTCAATGATGGGTCACGCGACCGCACGGCGGAAGTTGTCGGCGAGCGCATGGCCGCTTACCTTGAGGCCGGCCACGAATTGCGCTTGCTGACGAACACGCCGAACCGCGGCAAAGGCTACAGCGTGCGGCGCGGCGTCAGCGAAGCGCGCGGCGAAGTGATCCTGTTTACCGATGCCGATCTGTCGTCGCCGATCAGCGAAGCCCCCAAGCTGCTCAACCCGATCTTTGCCGAGCAGGCGGATGTCGTCTTCGGCTCGCGCGCACTCAACCGCGAGATGATCGGCGTGCATCAGCCGGCGATGCGCGAGTTCGGCGGCAAGGTGTTCAACTTCTTCATGCAGATGATCACCGGCCTGCGCTTCAAAGACACGCAATGCGGCTTCAAGGCGTTCCGCCGCGAGGTGGCGCGCCCGGTCTTTGCCATGCAGCGCATCGAGCGCTTCGGCTTCGACCCCGAAGTGCTCTACATTGCCCGCAAGCGCCGCGCGCGGTTGCTGGAAGTCGCCGTGGTCTGGAATCATGCGGAAGGCGGCGAGCTTCAAAGTAAGCTGAATTATATGCGCGACTCGCTGAATATGTTCACTGATCTGCTGCGCATTCGCCTCAACGACATCAGAGGGCGCTACAGCCTGGCCGCGCGCGGCGGCGCCATCGCGAGTGCTGAGCGCCGGGCCGGCGCGGAAGAACCTTAATGATTCGACTCAACGTCAACATCGATCACATCGCGACGCTGCGGCAGGCGCGGCGCACCTATGAGCCGAGCGTTGTCGCCGCCGCCGTGCTGGCCGAGATGGCCGGCGCCCACGGCATCACGATTCACCTGCGCGGCGACCGCCGGCACATTCAAGATGAGGACGCCCGCACTCTGCGCGCCGTTGTCAAGACGCACCTGAACATCGAGATGGCGGCGACCGATGAAATGGTCAAGATCGCCTGTGAGGTGAAGCCGAACGCGGCGACGCTGGTGCCGGAGCGCGCCGAAGAAGTGACGACCGAAGGCGGCCTCGATGTCGTGTCGCGCGAAGAGGAGCTTCGCCGCGTCACGGCTGAAATCGCCGATGCCGGCGTGCTGGTGAGCGTCTTTGTTGACCCGGACCTTGCGCAGATCGAAGCCTGCCAACGTGTCGGCGCGCGGCAGATCGAAATCTGCACGGCGCGTTATGCCGAGCTGACCGACCCGACGCGCCCCATGGGATTAAGCGACATCGAAGCCGAGCTGACGCGCATCACCGAATGCGCCGACCGCGCCGGCGAGCTGGGCTTGCAGGTGGCCGCGGGCCACGGGCTGACTTACCGCAACGTCGCGGCCATCGCCGAGATTTATCCGATTGAAGAGTTGAACATCGGCCATAACATCATTGCGCGGGCGGCGCTGGTCGGCCTTGAACGAGCGGTGCGCGAGATGATCGCCGCCATCAACGGGCGACTGCCCTAGAGCGTTTTTCAATCGGGTGTGGCGCAATCTGTTAGATTGCGCCGCGACTCGCGCAAGCTAACCGCATTGCGCCACAAAGGCACGAAGCCACGAAGAGTCACGATCTGCCTGACAACGGATAACTGGCGACTGGTAACTACCTCGGCTGGTAGCTGGTCAGGTTGCGCGCCTTGTCGCGGTGGCGCTCGATGGCGAGCTGGATCAGGCGGTCAATCAATTCGTTATAGGGGATGCCGCTGGCTTCCCAGAGCTTCGGGTACATGCTGATCGAGGTGAAGCCGGGCATGGTGTTGATCTCGTTGATGATGACCCGGTGAGTCTGGTCTTCGACAAAGAAATCAACCCGCGCCAGACCGGCGCCGTCTACGGCCTGGAAGGCTTTGACGGCGTCGCGCTGCAAGCGCTCGACAATCTTCTTCGGCAGCCGCGCCGGGACTTCGGTGCGCGAGGTCGTATCAATGTACTTGTCTTCGTAATCGTAAAACTCGTGGCCGGTGATAACTTCGCCCGGCAGGCTGGCAGCCGGCTCGTCATTACCGAGCACGCTGACTTCGATCTCGCGCCCGACAACGGCGCGCTCGACAATCACCCGGCGGTCGTAACGCGCTGCGTCGTTGATCGCCGCGCGCAACTCGCTGCGGTCTTGCGCCTTCGAGATGCCGACCGACGAGCCGAGATTGGCCGGCTTGACGAAGACCGGGTAGCCGAGTCGGCGGGCAATCTTCTTGATGATGGCGTCGGGGTCGGCTTCCCATGCGGCGCGCAGGAACCATTCGTAATCCGCGACCGCCAGGCCGGCCTGCACGAACAACTGCTTCATCACCACTTTGTCCATGCCCGTCGCCGATGCCAGCACGCCGCAGCCGACATAAGGCACGCCGGCCATCTCCAGCAACCCTTGAATCGTGCCGTCTTCGCCGTAGGTGCCATGCAACACCGGGAAGACGACGTCCAGCGGTTGGCTGAGATTGGCGTCGAGCCGCTTCAATCCCTGTTGCGTCGGGTCGCCGATGATGGCAACCGACTGCTGATGATTGGCGCGCATCACGGTCTCCGGCAGCAAGGCTTTGGCGTCGCCCGACACCAGCCAGCGGCCCTGCTTGGTGATGCCGATGGGCACGACTTCGTATCTCGTTTTGTCTATCGCGTTGATGATCGATTCGGCGGAGCGCAGCGACACTTCATGCTCTCCTGACCGCCCGCCGAAAATGACTCCGACCCGGATTCTCTTTGCCAACGATTCCCCCTTGCTGTAGCGCAAGCGGTTAGCTTGCGCCTTGACTCGCGCAAGCGGTTAGCTTGCGCTACATGGCAGACGCAAATGAAGACGCGCGCCGTTCGAGTATCTATTCGCGCTTCTGTTCACGCATTGCGCGCTCGGCCTCGTGAAGGCGCTGGCGCATTCGGATGATCTTGCGCCAACTGATGACGAGGTGTGCGATGCAGAAGCCGACCGGCAACAACACAAACGGACTGGCCAGCAGTTTCAGGAAGCGCGCGAGCGAATTCGCCCACACAGGCATGGCCGCAATCAATGCCAGCGCGACGAGCGGTACGAACACACGCGCTTGCTCGGCGAGCCGCGATTCGCTCTCGGCCAGCCCGATGGCCAGCCTGTGCCGCTCGGCCTCGCGTGTCGCCGTCGTGGATGGCTCAGGCGATAGTTCGTCCGGTAGTCGCATCTCTCGCTGCCCTGCTCACATGATCTTTTTGCCGAGCGCCGACAGAATCATCTCGACCGCGAGCTGCGCCGTCTGGTTCGCCGTGTCGTAGAGCGGGTTGACTTCCGTCAGCTCCACTGACACGACGCGCCCCGAATCGGCGATTTTCTCCATCGCCAGATGGCCTTCGCGGTAAGTGACGCCGCCGCGCTCGGGCGTGCCGACCCCCGGCGCGTAGAATGGGTCTATGACATCCATGTCCATCGTCACATGAATGCCGGCGGTGTTGCGCGCCGCGATCTGAATCGCCTCTTCGACGCAAGTACTCATGCCGCGCTCATCAATCTCTGTCATCGTAAAGACGCGGACGCCGAGCGAGCGCAACAGCTCGCGTTCGCCCGGATCGATGCTGCGCGCGCCGATGATGGCCGCATTCTCAGGCCGCACTTTCGGCGCGAAGCCGGCCACCTCTGTCAGCTCTTTCGCGCCGTAGCCGAGCAGCGCCGCCAGCGGCATGCCGTGAATGTTACCCGACGGCGTCGTTTCGGGCGTGTTGCAGTCGGCGTGCGCGTCGAGCCAGATAATCCCGACCACAGCGCCCGCCTCGCGAAAATGCGCGGCGACGCCGGCAACGCTGCCGATGGCTATCGAATGATCGCCGCCCAGCACGACGGGCACCGCGCCTTCGGCGAGCGCCGCTTCGACCCTCTGAGCTAACTCTTCTGAGGCGGCGGTGATCTCAGGCAAGAAGCGGGCGCGTGTATGCACCTGGGCGACGGCTTCCGGCGGCGCGACGTGGACGTTGCCGGCGTCGGTGACTTCGTAGCCAAGAAAGGCGAGGGCTTGATTGAGCCCGGCGATGCGGATCGCCGATGGCCCCATGTCAACCCCGCGACGTCCGGCCCCCAGGTCCATCGGCACGCCGATAATTCTACAGCGGCGTTTCACAGTCATGATGCCTTTTGCTCCTTTCGGAAGCGCCGAAAGGTTCCATCTCACGATAGTCGAATGGGATGGGCTCGTCAACAAACGCCGCCGGCTTTGATGGGCGATTCGACGGGGGATTAAAGCGGACAAAAAAAAGGGCCGCTCGCGGCGGCCCAACCCATTTGAGGAAAACGATGCGTGGTCAAACTTTAGTGGCCGGCGGTGTCGTCGCTCGCCGTGGTGAAGCCGTACTGGTCGGCGCGGCTCGCGACTTCGATGGCGGCGAGAATCTTCGGCACGTAATTGCAGGTCTCTTTCGGCAGCAGTTGCTTGTTATAGATCTCCCAGAAGTTGGCGCGCCCGTTCTTGACGACCGCTTCCATCACGCGCGGCTCGCCCGAATTGTAGGCCGCCATCGCCAGCGCCCAGTCGCCGAACAGCGTGTAGAGGTCGCGCAGGTAAGAGGCGGCAACGCGCGTCTGCTTCAGCGGGTCGGCGCGCTCGTCGTTGCCGCTTTCGACCGTCATGCCGTACTCCTTGGCGGTCTTCGGGATGAATTGCCAGATGCCGCCGGCAGCCGCGGGCGAAACCGCGCGCGGGTTCCAGACGCTCTCGACGTGCGCCAGCCAGACAAGGTCTTCCGGCAGGCCGGCGCGGCGAAATTCCTGGCGCGCCATCTCAAGGAAAGCGCTGCTGCGCGTAATCCCGATGGTCATCGTCTGACGGCCCGTCTTCGTCGTCGTGTAGTAGTTCACCCAATGCTCGATGGCCGGGTTCACCTGAAAAGTCATATCGCCCACAGTGAGCTGCGCCGGCACGTCGCCGTCGGCAAGCTCCGAAGCATTTTCTGTCGCCGTCGTGGCGGCTGGTTCGTCGTCGGCCGAAGCCGTCGCGATTCCGGGCAGAGCGTCAGCGCCGGGAAGCTGCGGCACAGGCATGGCCACGTCTGCGACCATCTTGTCGGGATCAACCGGCGGATCGCGGCGCACGCGCATGGCGCGCACTCCCGAAGCCATCTCCGCAGGCGTCGAGTGACCCGCGACGCGACGGGCGACGCGCTTGTAATAATCGGAGAGGTGCGAATCGTTGTTTGCCGCAGTGGCGAGAATGTCGAGCGCTTTCTCGAAATCGGCGCGCTTGCGGCTCAGGCCGCGCGGCGGAATCTCTGTCAAGGCGATGGCCGAAGTCGAGCCATTCAGCGACGCTTCGGTCGCCCCGGCGGGCTGGCGGTGCTTGACCGCATAAAAGGAGGTCGCAACCGCCATCACGGCAGTCAGCAGGGCCGTCGTGGTGAGCTTGCGGACGATCAGTTTTTTCTTGGGCAGAGCTTCCAAACTTGAGGCAAAGATATGTCTGATCTTCATTGACTCTCCGTGAGGTACAACCGGTCTTACCGGGTTAGCCAATGGTCAATAATTCTGGAGTTTTGTGGAGAATTTCAGGTGCGTTTCGCTGTGCCTGAGGTCGGCCAACTTCGAATGACTGCCTGTCTCCCCATCCCCCTTGCTCGTTCTTGAAACCGTCATGTGGTGGCGACAATTTAATCTTATCAACACCCCATGTCGGCGTCTATACCTTTGTCGCGGTGCAAGAAAATCACAAGAAAAGCAGGGATTCAGGCATCGGCGGCCAGCCGGCAGAGGTTGAGCAAAGCCGGGCTTTCTGCCATCATTGAGGCGCGATGTTTGGCATCTTTAAGACGGGAATCAAGCTTGGAATCGGCTGCTTTGTGGCAGGCATTCTCTTCGTCCTGTTGCTGGTCGCGGCGTGGTATTACTACTTCGGGCGCAAGCCTGAGCCGCGGCCCCGCAACCAGAACCGCCGCGCCGCAACCCTGCCGCTCAATCGCGGCGCGGACGGCCCGTCAGCGCGCCCGCTCCTTTAAAATGGCGACCGCTTCTTCCGCCGTACTCACAAACGACAGCCAGCCAAGGTCGGCGTCAGAGATCACCAGATGCTCGCGCAGGCATTCGAGCGCGCGCGGCCAGCACGCGCCCAGCAGGATGAGCGGGCGCGGCGGCAGGACGTTCATCGTCAGCTTGTTCCAGACCAGCGAAATCTCGGTGATCGTCCCCATGCCGCCGCGCAAGGCGACGTAGCCGACCGACTGAGTAATCAGCTTCTGCAAGCGCGCGTAGAAATCGGCGCTCGGCTCGATCTTCTTCAGGTAAGGATTGGGCGCTGATTTGAACTGCGTCATGGTGACGCCAATGACGTGGCCGCCGGCATCATGCGCGCCGTGGCTGATGGCTTCCATAACCCCCGCGTAACCGCCTGAGCAGACATCGAAGCCGGCTTCGACCAGCAAGCGCCCAAGCCGGAGCGCCTCCTGGTACTCTGCCGCGTCCGTGCCGCAGCGCGAGCCGCCGAAGACGGTCACGCGCCGCCGCGCCTGGTCATCAAGCAACAGCCCGCGCGCCATCTCGCCGCTCATCACGTCGCCGCTCGTCATGCGCCGCCCATCCTTTCCGCTGCCGTGTGGCGCAAGCTGTTAGCTTGCGCGAATCATTGCGCAAGCTAACAGCTTGCGCCACTCTAGGGCTTCAAGCGATAGAGCATTCGCGGGAAGGGAATCGTTTCGCGAATGTGCTCGATGCCACAGAGCCACGCGGTGCAGCGCTCGATGCCCATGCCGAAGCCGCCGTGCGGGAAGCTGCCGTACTTGCGCAGGTCGAGATACCAGTCGAAGGCCTCTTCCGGCAGGCCGTGCGCTTGAATCTGCTTGAGCAGATAATCGAGGTCGTCGGCGCGCTGGCCGCCGCCGATGACTTCGCCGTAACCTTCGGGCGCCAGCACGTCAACGCACAGCGCCAGATCGGGCCGCTCCGGGTCAGGCTTCATGTAAAACGCCTTCACCGCCGCCGGGTAGCGATGCACCATCACCGGGCGGTCGTACTGGCTTGAGATATACGTCTCGTCCGGCGCGCCGAAGTCGCCGCCCCATTCAAAGCGCGTTTCCAGCTCGCCTTTCTCAAAGCCTTCTTGCAGCAGCCGCACGGCGTCGTCGTATTGCAGGCGCGGGAATGGCTTCTGAATCTTTTCGAGCTTCGCCGTGTCGCGCTCCAGCTCTTTCAGCTCGGCCTGGCGGTTTTCCAGCACGCGCCCGACGACAAACGACATGAAGTCTTCGGCCAGATTCATGACATCGTCGAGATCGGCGTAAGCGACTTCCGGCTCGACCATCCAGAACTCCGTCAGGTGCCGGCGGGTCTTCGACTTCTCTGCGCGAAACGTCGGGCCGAAAGTGTAAACTTTGCCGAAAGCGGCGGCGGTCGCTTCGTTATAGAGCTGGCCCGATTGCGTCAGGTAAGCTTTGTTGTCGTCGAAGTAGTTGACCTCGAATAGCGTCGTCGTGCCTTCGCAGGCGGCGGGCGTGAAGATCGGCGTGTCCATCAGCAGGAAGCCGTGCGAGTCGAAGTAATCGCGCACGGCGCGAATGATTTCGGCGCGCACCGAGAGGATGGCGTGCTGGCGACGCGAGCGCAGCCAGAGGTGGCGGTGATCCATCAGGAATTCCGTGCCATGCTCTTTCGGCGTGATGGGATATTCGCCGGCCACCTGCACCACGTCGAGGCCGCTGACGTCCAGCTCATAAACGCCGGGCTGTTTAGGATGCTCGCGCACTCGCCCGCGCACGATGATCGATGATTCCTGCGTCAGACGGTCGAAGTCATTCCATGTCTGCTCGCTGACGTCGCGCTTCGAGACGACGCCCTGGATCAAGCCTGAGCCGTCGCGGATCTGTGGAAACTTGAGCTTGCCGCTCGAACGGATGTTATAAAGCCAGCCTTTGATGGTCACCTCTTCGCCGATGTGACCGGCCAGATCGCGGATGTAAGTCTGCTCCATAATCGCTCCTGTAATGGTCGTTGCGTGAACGAATAATCCTACACTAGCGAAGGGCGCAAAAAAAGGAACAGGCCGCGCGAAGACCGGATGGCTCAGACGCGCCGGCTGTCTTTTCGCCGTACACACCGATTGGAAAACAGATACAGGCCGGCGCTCGGGGCAGACGATTTCCGCCAAAAGACGCGCCCTGCGCCTCCAAGCAAGCGTGGCATCGGAGTTGCCGCTAATCGCTTGGGGAAAGCAAATCCGAATAGAGCGGAGGAATCCTGTATGGCAGACAGAATTATTGAAGTGAACCGTGATGGCGGCAGCGGCATGACGGCCATTGCTATCGTGTTGATGCTGATCGTGCTAATCGCCGTGCTGTATTTCACCGGCGCATTCCATAAGATGTTCGGCGGCAGCAAACACGAGATTGACGTGAACATCAACAAGCCGGGGATTGTGTTGCAGCTTACATAAGCTCATCGCGGCGCAAACGAATGGGAAAAGCGAGAGCCGCTAAGACAGGGAGTTGTCTGTCTTGGCGGCTCGACCTTTTTTGCCCTCTGGCTTTCTTGCGCTCTGGCGCTGCGCTTTACCTGACTTGCGTCGCGCTTTACTTGATCGGCGGACGCGTGTCACCGGGCAACGGCGCCCTCGGGTCTCCGAGCGGCCCGCGCTGCCGGTTCCTCACGTCGTTGGGGTAGGGCGTCTGAATTTGCGTGTCTATCGGCCCACGGTTGCGGGCTTTCGCCCCGGTCGCCGGTGTCGTCGTTGCGAATAACGTCCACGCGCCGCTCGGCATATCACCTGCCAGCTCGCGCTGCCACTCGTATTCCGGGTGCGCTTTCAAAAACGGTTCCAGCCTGAAATCCGCGCCGCACGCATGGCCAATCGCCGCCCAGAATTTCATCTCAGCGGCCAGCCGCCCGTCTGTGGCTTTGGCGTTTGACGCGCCGGCGGGATAGAAGCTGCGCCAGTCGCTGTTGGCGCCCTTGTCGTCTAGCTCGACATGGCCGCAAAGCGTATTGGCCGAGCCGCCGTTGCGCTTGCGCATCCCGTCGTAATGATCGGCCAGGAATCTCTTAGCCAGCGCGACATCGATCTTGCCGCGATTTTCTTTCATCAGCTCATCCCAGCGGCGATGCCGTGCATTGGCGCCGTTGGTCGTGCCGTTGGGGTCAAAGCTCGTCTCTTCCCTGATCGTCTTTTCATGGACGGGGAAGTTCGAGCCGACGAAGTAACCGTCTTTGCTGCGCTCGACGATGTTATTCTTGAGGCCGTTTTCGAGCCGCGCGATCTCGCCCGTCTTGCGGTCGCCAATCAGCCAGTCGTTGGCATAGCCGCCGTTCGGATGATCCATCATCACCTTCAGCCAGCCGTCAATCGAATCGGCGTACTGCGTGGCTTTGCGTATGCGGTAGAACTCCGGCAGCCCCGCCGGGTCGAATCCTTTGAAGTCGCTGATCGTCGTTTCGGTGACCATCAACCCGGCATCGCTCACATAGAAATCATCGCCTGAATGGATGAAGCCGGGGAACGAATCCATCAGGATGCGGTGGCCCGCCGCCGGCTTTAGATCGACCATGATATTCCAGTGACGGCCGATCAAGTAATCGATCCAGTTGTTGTGCGCCATGACGATGTCGCCATTCTTGGTATAGCTGCCGGTGGCGACGAAGGCCGAGCAGGCGGGCGGCGGCGACTGATGCAGCTCGGGGTCGTCTATGCGCGCCTGCGTGAGCGACGGGATGTAATAAAACGCCAGCTCCATCCAGCCGTTCATCGCCAGCACGTCGTCGGCGTCAATACGCACGCCGCGCGCATAAGCGCCGCGCGCGATGGCTTGAATCTCGCGCTGGTATTCGTCGTCGAGCTTGCTCCAGAACATCTCGTGCGCGGCGTTGCGATAAAAGGCCCAGTCGTGCGCGGTGATGCGCTGCAAGTATTTCTTGAAGACGCGCAAAGCGTCATCGATCTCGTGCGCCAGCAGCCAGCCGTGCTGATAGCCGACTTCATCGGGCGAGCCTTCAAGGTGCAGGTAGATCCAGCCGCCGCGTTCGGTGCGCGTGGCTTTGGCGAGCGGGTCGCCTTTGGCATCCGTCTGCGCCGTGACCCGCGGCAGGTTCGCCGCCAGCGCCAACGACACGGCAAGACCGAACGCCACCGCAATGCGGCTCATACGCTGTAACATAAACCCCTCCTTGTGACTGGCCAATCGCTATTGGAGTGCTTGCGGCGGCGATTATATTACATTCGCCGCCTGCGGCAAAACCGCTAAAGCCCTTACTTCTCTGACCGGCGCGGCTCGTTTATAATCAGCGCAGTCGAACCTTAGGGATCAGCACAGGAGGTTTGCCATGAGCTTACCGAAATCAGAGCCGCCGCCAGAGCCGCTCTACACCATTGATGAATATCTCGCCAGGGAGCGCAAATCCGAAGAGCGCCACCAGTATCTTGACGGGCTGATCTACCTGATGGCCGGCGAAAGCCCGGCGCACGGCGACATCTGCGTGAATCTTATTGCAGAACTGCGAACCCAATTGCGTGGCACGCCCTGCCGCGTGTGGACGAAAGATGCGAAGGTTTTGAGCGGCCCGACCATCCGGTCGGCGCGCAGCATGAAAGGATTGTTCTCGTATCCCGATCTCGTCGTCGTCTGCGGCGAGCCGAAGTTTCTCGACGAGCACCTCGACGTCGTGCTGAACCCGCAGGTTATCATCGAGGTGCTGTCACCTTCGACTGAATCATTTGATCGCAGCGAAAAATTCCGGCGTTACCTTCGTTATAACCCGACGCTCACTGATTATGTAATGGTCTCGCAAGCAGAGCCCGCCATAGATCATTTTCGCCGCATGTCGAGCGGCGAATGGGTGTACCTGCCAATCGAAGGGCTCGAAGACAGCCTGACCCTCTCGTCCATTGATTGTGTGATCCGGCTCAGTGAGATTTACGACCGCGTCGGCTTTCCCGAAGAAGCCGAGGAGATAGAAGCGGAGCCATAGCTCTTTCACTTTAAGCGGGCGAGGAAGTCGCGGTTGGTCTTCGTATCGGTCAGGCCCTTCAACAACAGCTCCATCGCTTCGACGGACTTTTTGCCGGCGAGGGCGCGGCGCAGCAGGTTGATCTGCGGCATGGTGTCGGGATCGAACAGCTTTTCTTCTTTGCGGGTTCCCGATTTCGAGATGTCTATGGCCGGGAAGATGCGGCGCTCGGCAAGCTTTCTGTCGAGGACGATCTCCAGGTTGCCCGTCCCCTTGAACTCCTGAAAGATCACTTCATCCATCTGGCTGCCCGTATCGATCAAGGCCGTCGCGATAATCGTCAGGCTGCCGCCTTCTTCGGCCTTGCGCGCCGCGCCGAAGAACTTGCGCGGGAACTCCATCGCCCGCGAATCTACGCCGCCGGACATGGTGCGCCCACGGCGGCTGGTCTCACGATTCGAGGCGCGCGCCAGCCGGGTGATCGAATCGAGCAACATCACGACATCTTCGCCGCATTCGACCATGCGCTTGACGCGCTCATGAACCAGGCGGGCGATTTGCAAGTGCAGCTCGCCGCCCTGATCCGCCGACGACGCGACGACTTCGCCGCGCACGCGTCGCTTCATATGCGTGACCTCTTCGGGACGCTCGTCAATCAGCAAAACGACCAGATGGGTTTCGGGGTGGTTATCGGCGACCGCTTCGGCGATCTCTTCGATGAGCGTCGTCTTGCCGGTTTTCGGCGGCGCGACGATCAAGCCGCGCTGGCCCTTGCCGATGGGCGCGATCAGGTCGAGCACACGCATTGAAAGGTTGTCGTTGCCTTCGGAAAGCTCCAATCGCTCGGTCGGGTCAACGCTGGTCAAACGAGTGAACTCCGGGCGGCGCGTGTAATCGTCTAGCGCTATCTCATTGATGGTCTCAATCTGGCTGAGCTGGTCGGATTGCGCGCGCCCGCGGCCCGCATCGCTCGGCGTAGCGCGCCCCACGATCATCACGCCTTCGCGCAGCGCGTATTTCTGAATCAGGTTGCGCCCGACGAAAATATCTTTCGGGCCGGGCAGGTAATTGTTCGCCGCCTGACGAAGAAAGCCGAAGCCTTTTTCGTTGAGCTGCAAAACGCCCGTTATGGTCGGTTGTGAATCCATTATTACTCCAGTAGAGAAATGCGTCTCCGATCAATCCGGCAATTCCAGCATGACTTCTTTGCGGCGGTGCATCACTTCGCGCCCGAAGTCTGTGAGGCTCACGGTCGGGTACAGGCCCTTCTCGATGGCGACGCACGCGGCATCAATCAAGGCTTTAATGTAGGCGGTAATCTCGTCCTGCCGCATATCGCTCAACAAGCCATAGGTCGAGAGCCGGTTGAGCTTGCTTTCAAGCACCTGCTTGCTGGTCGAGCCGCGCAAAACTGCTGCCACCGTTCCTTTGCCGAAACGGCCCCGGCCATATTCGCGCTCGATGCGGGCGATGCAACTGAGGATCTTGATGACGACGGTCATCTGTGCCGGGTTCGGCTTTTGCGCGCGTGGTCGCGGCGCATCGCTCGCGGATTCGGCCCGCGTCAGCGCCCGCCGGCTGGCGGCGCGCGCTTTCAGTTGCTCGCGCAGCTCGACGCCGGCGGGCGCTTGCTCGATGATGAACTGCTCAAGTTCGGTCGCCGGGTTGGTCTCGGCTTTCCGTGCGCGGCCCACGCGCAATGTGCCTGCGGGCGGCGACGGGACGCGCTCTTCTTCAAGGTAACGCGCATTGGCGGGCGCGCAGCTCGAACAGCTCTCGCACGCCGGCGCCTGTTTGCGGTCGCCGAAGTATTTCAGAATGAAGGTGCGCAGGCAAGCCTTATGATAGCAATAATCGATCATACGCCGCAGCTTCCACTGTTCGGCGGCGGCGCGCGCGGCCAGCTCTTTGGTGTCAACCCGCAAGGCCCGCGCCGGCGGCGCGTCCAGCAAGCGGATGCCGCGCCCCTGAAACGCCGCGTGATAGCCGATCAAGCCTTTGGCTTCGAGCGCCGCCAGCGCCCGGCGCATCTGCGCATCGCTCAAGCCGAGCTGCGCGGCGATGGCTTTCAGATCGAGCTCTGTCTGCTCGCGCTCGTTGACGTTGCGCGTGAAAATCAGGTCGCGCAGCACGCCGCCTTCATTCGAGTCGTCGCGCACGGCGTCGAGCGCCGCGTCAATCGGCATCTTCATCAGCGCCAGGATGGTCGCTTCGCCGGCGCGACCGCGCTCGATGTGGCCGGCCTTCTCCAAGACGACGAGCGCCGAATGGATCGACATATCATTCTTGACGCGCAATCGGTCGCCCAACTCGCGCGCCGTCAGCTCGATGCGCTCCAGGCCGAACGAAGCGATCTCGTCATAGACGCGCTTGATCAGCTCTGGCGACGGGTGGCTGCCTTCGATGAAGAATTGCTGCGTGCGCGTGTCGGCGTAGTTAAACAGCAGGACGCATTCCGACGGCAAGCCGTCGCGGCCCGCGCGCCCGACTTCTTGATAGTAAGCTTCGATTGAGCCCGGCAAGTGGAAATGCGCCACGAAGCGGATGTCGGGTTTATCGATGCCCATGCCGAAGGCGTTCGTCGCCACGATGGCCTGCGCGTCGCCGCGCATGAAGGCGTCTTGCGCGCGGCTGCGCTCGCCGTCGTCCATGCCGCCGTGATACAGCTCAACCCGGAGACCTGCGAGCTTGAGCTTGGCGGCAATCTGTTCGACGCTCTTGCGCGTCGCGGCATAGATGATGCCGGCGCCCGCCGCATGGCGGATCAAGCGCTTCAGCGTGTCAATCTTGTCGCGCTCGGTCGCCGTGTGCATGACGCGCAAGGCGAGATTGGGGCGGTCAAAGCCGGCGACAAAGACCTGCGCGTCGGTCAGTCCAAGCTGTTCGCAGATGTCTGCGCGCACCTGCGGCGTCGCCGTCGCCGTCAGCGCGATGACCTGCGGATTGCCGAGCTGCTCGATAGCCGGCTTCATGCGCAGGTAGTCTGGGCGGAAGTCATGGCCCCAGTGCGAGATGCAGTGCGCTTCGTCCACGGCAAACAGTCGCACCTGGGTTTCGGCAATGGAATCCATGAAGGCCTGGCTGCGAAAGCGTTCGGGCGCGACATAAACCAGCTTGTACCCGCCCATGCGCAAACGGCTCAGGCGAATGTTGGTTTCGCCGTAGCTCAGGCTGGAGTTGATGAAGGTGCCGGGGATGCCGCGCTCGGCGAGCTGATCAACTTGATCCTTCATCAGCGCGATGAGCGGCGAAACGACGAGCGTGATGCCTTCGCGCATCAAGGCCGGCAGTTGATAGCAGAGCGATTTGCCGCCGCCGGTCGGCATGACGACGACCGTGTTGCGGCCCGCCAGCACAGCCTGGACGACTTCGTCCTGGCCCTCGCGAAATTCGGTGAAGCCAAAATGCTGTTGCAGCGCCTCGCGCGCCGCCTCGGTGCTCACTTAGGTATCCTCTCAGCGGTAATGTCGGTTGTGGATTGCGCTGGATTGTTCGACGACCAACAAAGAAAACCATACCACGCGGGTGATGACTTTCTCAATCTACCGGCAGGCGCTTGCCGCCTGCGCCACCGCGCCGCCTGACAGAACTATTTTCTTGACGTTGGAATGATCCACGCCCCATAATCCTGACAGATGCTGTTCGGGCATGCGGTGAGAGAGGAAGTGATATGAGCGACGACCCGACAAACAAACTGCCCGATGACAAGACGCGATACGACACCCAGCCGACCATCACTACGGTGCTCGAACGCATCGATAAGCTCGGCGACAACCTGAGAGCAGAAATTGAGACCCTCCGCGTCGGTCAAGATCAACTACATGCTGGTCAGGAACAACTGCGTATTGGCCAGGAGCAACTGCGCGTTGGCCAGGAGCAACTGCGCGTTGGCCAAGAGCAACTGAGGGTTGGCCAGGAACAACTGCGCGTTGACCTGACTGCCGAGATTCAATCATTACGCTCGGAGATGAATCAGCGGTTCGCCGACGTTGATAAGCAGTTCGTCCTGCTCACCAAGAAATTTAGAATGCTCATCGAGGAAGTCTATCAGGTGCGAGCCGAGTACGAGGTCTACGAAGACCGCCTCGACAAGCTGGAGCAGAAGACACCTTAACTATCGCTTGATGCCAAAGGCCAGAAAGACGATGGGGCGGAAGATCTTCCACCAATCGGTGATGGCGCGCATCTTCGTGTAAGCGATGCCATCGGTCTTCGGGTACTCGATGGTCACCGGCACCTCGATGACGCGATGGCGCAGGCGCAGGGCTTTGAAGAGCAGATAAGGCTCCAGCTCGTAACGGTCGAGCCAGTCTTGCCAGAGGTTGATGCGCCGGTCGTCGAACAACGACAGCTTGATGGCGCGAAAGCCGCTCGACGCATCAGTGACCCGCCTGCCGCAGAAGAAGGAAAACAGCCAGGTATAGCCGCGCGTGCCGACACGGCGACGCAAAGGCATGCGCAGGTATTCACCGCCGTCGAGGTAGCGCGAGCCCTGCACCAGCTCGGCTTCGCCCCGCAGGATCGGCTCGACCAGTCGCGGAATCTGCTCAGGCGGCGTCTTGCCGCCACCCGATACAATCACCACCACATCAAAACCATTGGCCCGCGCGTAATCGATGCCGGCGCGAATCGCCGCCCCGACGCCGCGGTTAGCGCCCTGACGAATCACTGTCGCGCCGGCGCTTTCGGCGTAATCCGGGGTCGCGTCGCTTGAGCCGTCGTCCACGACCACCGTCGCTGCAACGAGATCGCGCGGCACGGCACCGACGACGCGGGCGATGCGCTCGCCTTCGTTCCAGGCCGGGGCGACGCACAACACGCGCGGCTGCGGGCGGGTCGTCACCTTCAGATCGAGCGCCGGCGAAGCGTTCATGCGAGCCTCCCCTCGTTGTTCTCTTTCAGCCATTGGTAAGTTCGGCGCAGCCCTTCTTCGATGGTTACGGATGGCACCCAGCGCAGCTCGCGGCGAATCTTTTCGATGTTGACGACGCGGCGGCGGATGTTGTCAATGTCGCGGCGGTCAACGTAGGTCGGCTCGGCCTGCGCTCCAGTGATGCGGATGATGATCCGCGCCAGTTGATTGATCGTCGTTTCGCGCCCGGTGCCGACATTATAGACCTGGCCCTCGGCCTTCGACGAGATGCCGGCCATCAGCGTCGCTTCGACGACGTCGTCAATGTAAGTGAAATCGCGTGTCTGCTCGCCGTCGCCGTGAATGCGCGGCGCTTCGTTCCGCATCGCCGACTCGAAGAACTTGGCGATGACTCCGCAGTAAGGATTGTCGGGCCGCTGCTGCGTGCCAAAGACGTTCGAGTAGCGCACCGCCGCCACTGACAAGCCGTAGCTTTCGTAGAACGCCTTGCAGTAATTCTCGCCCGCGAATTTCGAGACGGCGTAAGGGCTGAGCATGTTGGTCGCATCGTCTTCGTTGATCGGCAGGTAACGCGGGTTGCCGTAGACCGAAGCCGACGAAGCGTAGACCGTGCGCGGCACTTTGGTTTCGCGCGCCGCCAGCAGCACGTTCAGTGTGCCGCCGATGTTGACTTCGTAATCCTCGCGCGGGTTGCGTGTCGAGACGATGATGTTGCGCGCCGCTTCGTGAAAGACGATGGCAGCGCCCCGGACGACATCGCGCACCATCTCGTAATCGGTCACCGTGCCGCGCACGATCTCCATGTCGGCGGCGTCACCGGGCAAGTTCTCTAGCGTGCCGGTGTAGAAATCATCCAGCACGACGACGCGCGCGCCTTCGCGCAGGAGGCGGCGCACGATGTTGGAGCCGACAAAGCCGGCACCGCCGGTGACGACGATCCTTTGTCCTGACAGTTTTTCAAAAGCGATCATGTACACTCTCTCCGCCAATTCGCACGTGCCCCAGCCTGTGCAAGCAAAACGGCGATGATGATGACAAGCGGACAGGGCCGGTAAAATAACCTGTGAAGGATACCCGATTTCGCGACGACAAGCCAACCGCCAAAGCGTTTTTTCGCCTGTCCATGAATGGCGCTCGACCCGGATAGGCCGGGCGACGAAGAGGTGGTCGGTAAAAGAAATAGAGCGAAGGATCAGAGCCACGTCACCCCCGGCAAGAGGTTATTCGCTGCTTCTCTGACCCTTCGCTTTCTCGTGCGCTCTGCCGCGCTCTCGCTCCCTCGCGACTCGCAGGCTCGCGACTCCTCCGCCCCGCGACGCTTTACTTCACGCGCATCGTCGGATCGCCCAACAACACCCAGCTCCGCCGCACGTCACTGTCGCTGACCGCTTGCCGCGCTCGCCTCGTTGCCTCGCCGATGGTCATCCCCTGCACTCGCGTCGTTGCGCCTGCGAACAGTTGCCGCATCACTTCTTGATTCATCAGCGCCTGCCCATCGCCGCTCGTCTGTGCCGACGATGCCCACACCGCCGCCGCCCCGCCTTCCGTCAACAGCAGGGCTTCGCCCAGGCTCGCCGTCCGCGGATCATTGAACAAGCCGTTCAAGCAGGTCATCGAGATCACTACCGTCAACTGGTCGCGGTTGCTCAGGCCCGCTGCATCACTGGTCACGAGCAAGCTGCCGCGCCACACGCTGGCCGAGCCGTGCCCGGCATAATTGACCACCAGCGGCCCGCGACTGAGCCCCGCCATCACCGCCTGGTGCGCCGCCGCGTCATCCATCTGACTGCGATAAATGTTCGTCACCGCTAGCCCCGGCGGCAGCAGGCTCTTGACCACCGCCGTCGCCGCCTCGAAGTTGTAGCCGTCATTGCGGTCGGCGACCAGCAAAGCCCCCTCGTGGCGTTGCTTCTCATAATTGAGCAGCTTGCCGACGACCAGCGCCGCAGACTCGGCAGAGCGCACCGGCAGGCGGCCAAGGGCGACTTCAGCCAGGCCGTCGCCATCGCTGTCGCCGAGCCATTCGTCAGAGGCAGTCTCGAACTGCAAGGTGGTGATGCGCCCGGTCGGCACGAAGTCATTGTCGCCAAGGCCGAGATAGTTGCGCGGGTCGTAGCTGGCGTCGCCGGCAAGCAGGACAAAGCCCGGCTTCTTCTTCCAGAGCGAATGGGCGCGGGTGATGAAGTCACGGAGAGCCGCAGCCGAGTGAGCGCCGAAGGAGAATTCATCGAAGAGGTCTTCGACATCAACGACGGCGACGGAGTAGCCCTGCTTAAGCCTGAGCTGTTTGAGAGGGGCAAGGCTAGGAATGAGGCTGGCGTGAGAGATGATGATGAGGTCGGCGCCGTTGGCGGCGCGGTTCCAGGTCGAGGGTCGCTGGGCGATGACCTGTGCCGGATGCCGCACTGCCGCATCGCTGACCGCATACAACAGCCGCGCCCCGCTGCCGGCGGGCACTGCCGCTGTCAGCCTGTAACTATTACCGTCCGCTTCAACCTGACCTTGAATCTCGACAGGGCTGATCGCCTCGGTAATGTCGAAAAGGCGAACGGCGGGCTGCGGGAAGCCGCTGACCTGTATGGTCTGGCCGCCTTCGACGTTCATCAGCAGGGCATCGTTGTCTGCGGCGAAGCGGTGCGCGTAGGTCAGGCGCACGGCGTCGAGGACGCTGAAATCGCTCGGGCCATTGAGAGCTTGCAAGGTGATGCTGTTGTCGCCGTCGCGCAGCAGCGACATCGGCAGCGTGAAAGTGGTCGTTGAATGCGCCTGACCATCGAATAGCGTTGTGCCGACAACCGAGCCGTTGAGGCTAAGGCTGACGCCGTGACCGACGTTGAGGCCGAGTCCCTGTGTCACCAGATCGAGCGTTGCGGGCGATGCGGCTTGAAGGTCAGGCAGCGAAACGTTCAAGGAGAGCGTATAAGGCGTGCTGCTGATGATGGGGCCGAACCAGTTGTCGGCGTCGCCGTTCTTGATTGAAGGGAAGTAGAGCAAGCGGGGCTTCAGCTCGGTGGTGTAATCGAAGCTCTGAGCCGCGCCCGGCTTGTCGGGAAGGCCGCTAACGCCCGCGATCCGGCGACCGGGCTGAGCGCCGAAGGTGAGGTAATAGGCGTGCGCAGCGGTCTCCGGGGTGTCGAGTGGCGTGGCGAAAAACTCGATGGAATCGGTCGAATCGAGCCGCCCTTTAAGGCCGCCGTTGACGAGCATGGCGACCTCTTGGCCATCGGCAAAGAGTTGTAAGAAGCGCGGGTCGCGCATTGGATCGAGACCGGCGGCAATGAGCTCGGGCTGAGTGATGCGATACCATCCGGCTTGCTTGATCAGCAGCTTGACGCCTGCTTGAGCGGCAATCTCCCACTGCTTGGCAAGGCTGTCGTTGGCAAGGCGGTCGGCTGAAAGCCTCGCCATGCCTTTGCGGCTTGCAGTCGCCGGCAGCAATTGCCTCTGAGCCGAGTTGCCTGAATCTTTAATCTCATTGAGCAGAACCGCGCGGGCTTCGGCGGGGAGCTTGTCCACAGGTGTAGTAAAGAAGGGGCCGTGCAGGGTTGCGCCGCCGCTCAGGTCAATGTCTTCGAGCCAGTACATCGCCGCCGTTTCAGCCGCACCTCGCGCGTCAACCCACGAATAGACATCGCCGGCGGCAAGCACGGTATCCTGGCCGGCGATCAGTGCCGACCCGGCGATCAGCGAAGGATTAATCCGCGCGCGCTGACCCCTGACTTCGCGGTAAAGGTTGAAGCCGAGGTTGTCTGCCTCGTAGCCGGTTCGCCATTCTAAATAAACTTTGCCGCTGTCGTCGGCGAGGGCCTTAAACGATTCGAGCCGGACGGCGGTCGGGCTCGTCGCCGTGAAGTCGGCGGCGAATTCCGAAGTGTTGTTGGCAGGCGATCCCGTCGTGTTGGTGGCGGTCGCGGTAATCAGCGGGTCTGTGGTGGTCAGCACGATGCCGCTGAAGCTCGCGTTGCCGCTGGCGTTCGTCGTCACAGAGGTCGAGCCGCGATAGCTTGTCGCTTCGCCATTACCCGAAGGGTCGGCGGTTGTCATTGAATAAAACTCGATGGCGAAGGTCATGTTGGGCGTGCTGTTCAAGGTGCCTGCGACCGTCGTGCTGCCGCCGCTTACACTGGCGGCGGTGATCACCGGATAATTTTGTAAGGTGTTTGCCCCACTGTCGCTATCGTTCGCATCGTTGGCGGTCACGCCATTGGCGTTTTCGGTGCCGCCGGTCAGGTCTATGCCTAGCCCTGTGTTCGAATAGATCGAGTTGGCGCGGATCGAGTTGCCGTTACTGGAAGCGCCCGCGACATTCACGCCATCGCCGCCATTGAACGCGATGGTGTTGGCGGCCCCGGCTGCCGTCCCGCCGACGGCGATTCTGACCGAGGTGTTGCGGATGTGAATGCCGTGGCTGGTGTTGGGCATGGCGTCCGTGCCATTGGCTTTCAGGCCGATCAGGTTGCCCTGCACCGCATCATCGTTGGCGTTGTCGGCATCGATGCCGACGGTGTTGTTACCGCTGATGACGTTGCCGGGCGAGGTGCCGGGTGTTGCAGTAATGCCGCCGACAGTGACGCCATCGGCCTGGACGAGATGGACCCCTGCGCTCGTGTTGCCGAGGTCGTTCATGCCTGTGATGTCTGTGCCGATGTAGTTGCTTGAGACCGCGTTGTTGTCTGTGACCCCGCCGATTCCTTCGTTCAGTTGCACGCCATTGGCGCCGTTGGCTGAGATGACATTGCGCAGATCAGAAGTCGCGCCGCCGACCGTCGAATTGGTTACGGCATTCAGAAGTACACCGTTAGCTCCATTGCCCAGCGCCGCCGCGCCGCCCGCTTGAAGGCCGATCAAATTGCCGCGCACCAGATGGCCAGAGGAGGAGCCGCCGAGAAGCTCAACGCCGTCGCCGGTGTTGCCGCTGATGACGTTGCCGGGCGGCGTGCCGGGCGTTAAAGTCGAGCCGCCTATCGTGTTGTTATCCGGCCCGCCGTTGACAAAGACGCCGTTGCCGCCGTTGGCAATGGCCGCCGTGCCGTTGATGTTGGTGCCGATGTAATTGCCCGCAATCGTGTTGTTGTCGGCGTTCTCGCCATTCACGTCTATGCCGTCGGTGTTGGCGTCTGTGTTATTGCCCGATATGACATTGCGCTCCATCGCCGACGAGCCGCCGATGGTCGTGCTGGAGGCGTCGTTGATGTTGACGCCGTTGCGCTCGTTCTTCAAAGCCGACATGCCATCGGCTTTGAGGCCAATAATGTTGCCCTGAACCTTGTTGCCGGTCGTCGTGTTCTGCGTCGTGCTGCTGCCGACGATTTCGATGCCATCACAGGTGGCACAGCCGGTCGCGCCGTTGCCGCTGATGACATTGCCGGGCGGCGTGCCGGGCGTTAAAGTCGGGCCGCCTATCGTGTTGTTATCCGGCCCCGAATTGATTCGCACGCCGTCGCCGCCCGCGCCGATGTCGAGCATGCCCGTGATGTCTGTGCCGATATAATTTCCGGCTATGGTGTTGTTGTCACTCGTCTCGCCCTGAATCGAGACGCCGAATGAAGCCGTCGCGGTGCCGCCGGTAATGATGTTCCGCGCCGTTGTTGTCGAGCCGCCGATGGTATTGGCCGGCGCGCTATCGATCAAGACGCCGTGGCCTGTGTTCCTCAGCGCCGTCGCGCCACCGGCGGCAATCCCGATCAGGTTACCCTGCACGCTATTCATCGTCGCGGCGGCGGTGAGCATGACGCCATTCGTGTCGTTGCCCGAAATGACGTTGCCGGGCGCCGTCCCCGCCGTCACGGTCAAGCCGCCAATGGTATTGCCAGAGCCGCCAGAGATCACCACGCCGCCCGCGCCATTTGCCGCCGCGACGCTGCCGGTTTCGTTCGTGCCGATGTAGTTGTTCTCGATCAGGTTGTTGTCTGACTGGATGCGCACGCCGTTACCAGTCCATTGCCGGATGACCAGCGAGCGGATCGCGCTGCCGCTGCTGCCTGTAACCAGTACCAGCCCGTGCGTGCCGGCTGTCGCAACGCCACTTCCATTGATCTGCACGCGGGTCGCGCCGCCACTATTGCCGTCAATCGTTAGCTTATCAGTAATCGAAGGCAGCGCGGTTGCCGGGGTGATTGAGGGAGTGCCCGCGCCAATGTTGAAATTGATGGTGTCGGCACCGGCCAGGGCATTGGTTTCTTCTATGGCCGCCCGCAGCGTACAGTCGCCGTTCGCGGTCAAGCAAACCCCGTCCCCAGGCGTCAGGTCTGCCTGGTCGCCCGTCGAGTTGACGGTGAAGATGGCGGCGGGCGCTCGCTTCTGTAAGACGGCAGTCGCAGCCGCTTCTTCAAATCGGCGCGAAGCCAGACCCAGCACTGCAAGTGCTGAAATTGTCATTACACCGGCGCGTACCCATCTCGCGGTCATTACTTCGTCCTCCAGCAATTCTGTGCTCAATCATGCATGCGCAAAGTCGCCGGAAAACAGGTCACCCACGAAGGAATTTTGCAGACGAAAGGCGTGATATAATCCTCGCGTGAACCGGCAGGCAGGCATCTATATTCACATCCCGTTCTGTGCGCGCAAATGCACCTACTGCGCTTTTAACACGACCGATTTTTTTGAAGACCTGGCGGCGCGCTACGTTGACGCGGTGCGGCGCGAGGTTCTCGCCTGGGGCGAGCGGCTGGCGGAAAGTAATCCGCATCGCATGGCCGTTGATACCATCTATTTCGGCGGCGGCACGCCTTCAATCATCGAAGCCGAGCAATTGGCTGCGCTGGTTGCCGCCTGCCGCGAGAGCTTCGCGGTCGCACCCACAGCCGAGGTGACGATTGAAATCAACCCGGCGACCTTTACGCGCCAGAAGGTCGAAGGCTGGCTGGCCGCAGGCATCAACCGCGCCAGCGTCGGCGTGCAATCATTCATTGACGAAGAGCTTGCGCGCCTGTCGCGCACACACACGGCAATGGAGGCTCGGCTGACGGTCGCTGCTTTGCGCGAGGCCGGCTTTGAAAATATCAGCCTCGACCTGATTGCCGGATTACCTGAACAATCGCTCGCCGACTGGCGCTTCAACCTCGATGAAGCCCTGCGCCTCGACCCCGAGCACCTGTCGCTTTACCTGCTCGAAGTCAAGGAAGGCACGCAGCTTTATGCGCAGCTCAAGCGCGGCCAGCGCCCGCAGCCCGATGACGACACGGCAGCCGAGATGTATCGCATGATCTGTGCGGCCACGCGCCGCGCCGGCTATGAGCAGTACGAGATATCGAACTTCGCTCGGCTTGAGCCTGAGCCGTGGAAAGGCATGGGGAGCGCGCCGTCGCGGTTCCGCTCGCAGCACAATATGAAATACTGGACGGGCGCGACGTTCTACGGCATGGGATGCGGCGCGCACGCTTATGACGGGCGGGCGCGCTGGGTCAACATCTTGAAGGCCGACGCTTACATTGCGGCGATTGCCGAGCGCGGCCAGGCGATTGCCGAGCGGCACGAGCTTTCAGCCGAAGACCGCGCCGCCGAAGCGTTGTTTATGGGTTTGCGGCTCAACGAAGGTGTCGCGCTTCAGGCGTTTCGCGACGAGTACGGACTGGACGTGCTGGAGCGCTTCGGCGATGAATTGCCGCGACTCACTGATGCCGACTTGATTCAAATCGCTGAAGGGCGCATGATGCTGACGGACAAAGGCCGCTTGCTATCTAACGAAGTTTTCGTATCATTGATATAATCGCCGGAGCAAGCAGCGACTAAGGATGTGGCGCGGGGCCTGTGGGCTTGCGCGCAAGCTTAACGAAGAACGCGGGATATTCACCCGCGCACCATGGATGATTGAAGCGCGCTGGCTTACCCGCCGTGCGCCGTGAAACGGTGGAGATTCCGATGAAGGGATTCAACGTTCGAGCCGTTTTCGCTCTTTGCCTGACCCTGGTCGTGGTGGCGGATCTCTACGCCCAGAGCGGGCGGTTGCGCAAGCAAGCGCCGGTGCGCCAACACGCCACGGAGGACGACAATGATGCCGTGCGTCTGCGTGTCGAAGAAGTGCTGCTGGCGGTCAACGTGCGCAACGCCTTCGGCCACCTGCCTGTCGATTTAAAGCGCACCGACTTCATCGTCACCGAAGACGGCAAGCGCCACGAAGTCAACGACGTCTTGCGCACGCCGGCCAACATCCTCTTCATCCTCGACACCAGCGGCGAGCATACCGTCAAGAATATCAACCTGCATCGCGAGCTGGCCTTGAAGATGATCGAGGCGCTCGGCGCCGAAGACCGCGCGGCCATCATCTCGTACGGCGACACCATTCAGTTGCTGTCGGCCTGGACCGGTAACAAAACGGCTCTGCGCCAGGCGCTCGAATGGAAGTTCAAGCCGGGCATCGAGTCCGACTTTTATAACAGCATCATCTATGGCTGCGACAAGGTGTTGTCGAAAGTGCCGGGCCGCCGCAGCATCGTCCTGCTCACCGACGGCATTGATTCATACGAAAAGCCGGTTGCCGAAGGCGCGACGTTGATGTTCGAGCAGGCATTGGCCGCGCTGCATCGCGCCCGCGCGACCATTTACGTTGCCGGGCAGAACGAGATATTGCTGAAAGCCCTCAAGCCCGACGCCTTTAACGCGCTCTCCTGGTACGAGCGGCTCGACCCCCTACAGCGCAAAAAGATTGACCGCCTGCGCCGTTACTACCGCCAGCTCGAAGCCTCCGAGCTTTCGCTAAAAGGGCTGGCTGAAGAGACCGGCGGCATGGCCTGGATGCCGGAATCGCGCGACGCCTTTACAGGCATGAGCAACCGCATGGTCGAAGAGATCGGCACCGAATGTGTGATCGCCTATTCGACCGAGCGGGCGGCGGATGACGCCAGTTTTCATTCGATCAAAGTCTACGGCACGCGCGCCGATATCTCGATCCGCTTCCGCCGTGGCATCTACGCCAACAGCGTCGCAGACAAAATGCGCCTGGGGTTGTCTGACCTGCCCGATTGGCTCGACGTGCGGCCAGACGCAGACATATTCCGCGCCGCCGGGTTGTAGCGACCACCCGCCAGTTACTTGTTTATGAACCGAGTTAAAAGTGGGGAAGATGAAGCGACCGTAAGGTTCAGTGTGATCTTTGCGCCTGCGAGTGGGCACAATTAGGAAGCTTTATTTTCGAGCGCTTCGATGCGTTCTAATAATTCATCTTGCTCGGCACGCCGCCCTAGAAAATCGTTAGCGAGATAGGCCATTTTGCGCTCTGTGTTGCGGAAGCCCCGCTCCACCTCTTTGCGCAGGTTGGCGATTCCGGTGTCAACAGCCTCGAATCGTTGATTCATATCGGTTCGCAGTTTCGCTATCTCGTCGCCGACGGCAGTGAACCGCTGATCTACGTCCGTTCGCAGTTCGCCGATGCTACTGGCAACCGCGTTGATGCGTTCCAACACCGTTTCCAGAGTTGGCTTGGTTGTCAGGTCGTCTGGTGTTTGATCGTTGCTCATATGGCCTCACTTTCCACAAGCATTGTCGCTCACTCAGCCGCAAATTACTATACGTCACTTGTTGGTTTTAAGGTAGGGGAATAATAACCCCGGCTCGCCGTTCAAGCCGCACATTGCGCTGTTCGTGGCACCGCACCATCCCTTCATGACAAAAGCGTAGACGCATGGCGGATGGCATGTGACAATTTTACTTCAGGCAACGTCTTTATCCACAGCGGCTGTGCCCACGCTATACAATCGCAGGAAAACATTGAATGGAACAAACACCCTCTGCCGGGCGTCTAAGAGGACGGCGGTTGAGCGAGACGACAAGCCGAACCCTCCCCGACGGATTTAAGATTTTGACTCATACAAACCTACGCACCATTATTGTATTGCTTGGCGCGCTGGCGTCATTCGCCGGCGCTTTTACCGTCGCTTACGCACAGGCCGCGCCTGCATCCGTTATCGCGGCTATTGCCCCAGAGAAAGAAGCCAAAAAGGTCGAACGTAAGAGGCACGATGATAGCAAGCCTGCCAAGGATGAAACGAAGCCGGCAGCATCCGGCCCGTCCGCTTCATTGCTGCCGCCCGAAAAGGCCGGCCCCATCGTCGTGCCGCATTTCGACAGCGCGCCGGTGATCGACGGCAAGCTCGACGACGACATCTGGAAAAAAGCCGTCCTGCTGCGCGACTTTTACCAGTTTCAGCCCGGCGATAACGTTGCGCCGACGGCGCCCACCGAAGTTCGCATCGGCTATGACGCACACTTTCTCTACTTCGCCTTTCATTGCTACGACGACCCGCTGAAGGTGCGCGCCACCGTCGCCCGCCGCGATCAGATATTCAGCGAAGACAACGTGCTGATTTTCCTCGACACCTTCAACGACAAGCGCAAAGCCTACATGCTCAGCTTCAACCCTTTCGGCGTCCAGGCCGACGGCGTTTACACCGAAGGCAGCGAAACCGACATGAACGTGGACATCGTCATGGAGTCGAAAGGCGCGCTCACCGACGATGGCTACATCGTTGAAGTCGCGGTGCCGTTCAAGTCGCTGCGTTACGAGGCGGGCAACGGCAAGCTGTGGGGCATTCACGTCTGGCGGCGAATCGCCCGGCAAGACAACGAGATGGATTCGTGGGTGCCGATCTCGCGCGACAAGGTCAGCCGGCTTGAGCAGGAAGGCCACCTGACGGGCCTCGATAACCTGGCGACCGAGCGCGCGCTGGAGATCATCCCGACGATCACCTTTTCCGAAACCGGACGCCGCGCGCCCGTCTACCCGCTATCTTTTACCGCCAATAATCCCGGCGTCGTCGATAACGGCCGCTTCGTCAACAATCCGGTCAAGGCCGACCCCGGCATCAGCGTCAAGCTTGGCCTGACTTCGAACATCACGCTCGACTTCACAGCCAACCCGGACTTCGCGCAGGTCGAAGCCGACCAGCCGGTGATTACCGCCAACCAGCGCTTCCCGATCTTCTTTGCCGAAAAGCGCCCGTTCTTCCTCGAAGGCATCGACATCTTTCAGACGCCGATCCAAGCCGTTCACACGCGCTCGATCATCGATCCCGATTATGCGGTCAAGCTGACGGGCAAGACCGGGCGGAATTCTTTCGGATTGCTGCTGGCCTCGGATAATGCGCCGGGCAACTTCTCTGAAGAAGAGCGCAATGACCCGGCGACGCGCGCCGCCATCGAGCCATTCCTCGACAAGAACGCCACCGTCGGCGTGCTGCGCTTCAAGCGCGACGTAGGCCGCGAATCGTCGCTCGGCATGATTGCCACGAGCTATAACTTCATCGAACAGCACAACCAGTTGGCCGGCTTTGATGGGCGTTTCAAGCTCGACCCGAAGACCATCTTTAGCTTCCAGGCGCTCGGCACCACCTCGCGGCATCACTTCTATGACGCCGCGCTTGACGAAGACCGCTACCGCACAGGCAATGGCCTCGGCTATAGCTGGAACCTCGACTACACCGGGCGACACTTCGGCTATACGTTGATGGGCGAGGGCCGCACGCGTGATTACCGCGCCGATGTCGGCTTTGTCGAGCGCACGAACACCAACTCGAATGGCGCGTTTTTCCGTGTCAGCAACGACCCCAAGCAGAATGCGCGGCTGGTGTCGTGGCGCGTCTTCGGCTTCAACTTCATCAACTATGATTTTCAAGGCCGCTCGCAGAGCCTCACACAAGGCATCCGGGGCAACCTGCAATTCACCCGGCAGACCTGGGTGAACTTCGGCTATTCGCGATCATATGAACGGCTGCTCGAAGAAGAGTTCGGACCGCAGCGCACGTTTACGCGCGCCGGCGCGTTCGCGGGCGATTCGGAGCGTTCAACCGTCGGCCAGGCTTTATCTGTGAGCGTCGGGACCAACCCGACGAAAAAGCTCGAGGTCGTCGGTTTCATTGGCCGCCGGTGGAACATTTTCGATTACGACTTCGGAGCCGGGCCGCGTTACTCGCGCGTCAGCCCTGCGGCCTTGCTCGATCCGAGCGCGCCACTCGATCCCGGCCCGGCCAACGGCGTGGATATGCAATTTGGCGCAACCGTCAAACCGACCAGCGCGCTGTCGCTGTCGCTCAATTACTCGCGCAGCAGCCTGCGACGCAATGCCACCGGGCGCACCGTCTTTGTCGATAACATCTCGTCATTCCGCTCGACCTATCAGTTCACGCGCTTCCTGTTTGCGCGAGCGCGGCTCGATTATGATTCGCTGGCATCAAGCGTGCGCGGTCAATACCTGTTCGGCTGGACGCCGAACCCGGGGACGAGCTTTTATGTCGGCTACAACGACGACATGAATTATGACGGCTTCAACCCTTATTCCGGCCTGCCCGAGCCGGGCTTTCGGCGCAACAGCCGCACCTTTTTCATCAAAACCTCATACCTGTTCCGCCGTAGCATCTAAGCGTGGCCCGGCGATAACACTATTCATTGCCGAACGTCTTAATGGGTGAGACCGGCGCGGGCCACGCCCTGCCATCTTTTTTGCAACCTTTTACGGTGCCGTGCCACTCACTGAAGAACTTGAGGCGGAATTATGTCGCCCGAACGCCCTGCATTGCTGCACCTGCCAGAGGTGCGCCAAACGTAATCAGGGCGAAGGCGGTTAAGCCCAGATTATTTATCGAGCGCGCGAAGGCCCAGCGCCGCGCTCCCTGCGGAAGGAGTGAATAGATGAGCGCGAACGATCAACCGCTGATCAAGCTCGAAGGCGTGACCAAAGTCTTTCTCACCGACGAAGTCGAAACCCATGCGCTGTCGGGCATTCACCTGGAAATCGAGCGCGGCGAATATATCTCAATTGCCGGACCCTCGGGATGCGGCAAGTCTACTTTGCTATCGATTCTCGGTCTCCTCGACTCGCCTTCCGAAGGCGGCTACTGGCTCGGCGGCAAGCCGGTTGCCGATCTGCCCTTGTCTGAGCGCGCCCGCATCCGCAACCGCGAAGTCGGTTTCATCTTTCAAAGTTTCAACCTCATCGGCGACCTCTCGGTTTACGAGAATGTCGAGCTGCCGCTCACCTATCGCGGCATGCGCGCCAATGAGCGCCGCGACCGCGTGCGCGCGGCGCTTGAGCGTGTCGGCATGGCGCACCGCGCCAAGCACCTGCCCAGCCAGCTCTCCGGCGGTCAGCAGCAGCGCGTCGCCGTCGCCCGCGCCGTCGCCGGCGACCCGCTCATCCTGCTCGCAGACGAGCCTACGGGGAACCTCGATTCGGTCAATGGCGAAGCGGTCATGGAACTGCTCAGCGAATTGCACCAGCAGGGCGCGACCATCTGCATGGTGACGCACGACCAGCGCTATGCCTCGCACGCCGACCGCACCGTGCATGTGTTCGACGGCCTGGTCGTGGACGAAGAGAAGACCGCCCCGCCCGTAACCGTCTAGCGGCTGCGCCGCAAGGCAAAAGGCAAAAGTAAAAAGGCAAAAGGGCAGCAGGGGATTAAATAAATAGCTTCAGGCTATCTATTAATCCGGCTCCGCCACTTTTGCCTTTTTACTTTTGCCTTTTGCCTTTCTTATAATCCTCGCATGACCACGGCACTCGTTTACGATGCGGCGTCGCGTCTGCACAAGACCGGCCATCACCCCGAAAATTCCAGGCGCTTCGATGTAATCCTTGAGGCGCTGGAAAATGATCAAGCGCTCTGGCAGCGCCTGGCCCGGCTGGCGCCGCGCGAGGCCGGCGACGCGGAGATCGCGCGCTGTCACAGCGAGCGCTTAATCGAGCAGATTCGTAAGCTCTGCGAACGTGGCGTACCTTACATTGACCTCGACACGGTGATCAGCGAGCAATCATTTGAAGTGGCGCGGCTGGCGGCGGGCGCGGTTCTTGTCGGCATCGATCAGGTGTTCGGCGGCACAGCACAGAACGCCTTTGCGCTGGTGCGTCCGCCCGGCCATCACGCGACGCCGAGCCGGGCGATGGGCTTCTGTTTATTCAACAACGCGGCGATTGGCGCGCGTTACGCGCAGACCGCCTACGGTGCCGAGCGCGTCTTGATCATCGATTGGGACGTGCATCATGGAAACGGCACACAGGACATCTTCTACAGTGACCCGACGGTCTATTATTTCTCGACGCATCAATACCCGTATTATCCCGGCACCGGCGCGGCGACCGAGCGCGGCGAAGGGCGCGGCCAGGACACCACGCTCAATGTGCCGCTACGCGAAGGCACTTCGGCGCGCGATCACCGGCAAGCGTTCAGCGACGCCTTGCGGGCGATTGAGGCGCGCTTCCCGCCCGATCTTATCCTCATCTCTGCCGGCTTCGATTCGCGGCGCGGCGACCCACTGGGCGGCCTGCTGTTAGAAGACGCTGACTTTCGCGAGATGACCAAAGAGGTGATGGGCATGGCCGAGCGCCACGGTCACAGCCGCGTCGTTTCGGTGCTCGAAGGTGGTTACAATCTGGATACGCTCGGCGAGACGGTCAGAACGCACGTTGCCGCATTGTCGGCATGAAGTCGCTTGTCATGTGGCGCAAGCTAACAGCTTGCGCCACATCCTACTGCGCCTTGTACCACGCCACCGTGCGCCGCAAGCCTTCATCAAAATCCACTTTGACGCGGTAGCCGAAAGCCTCGGCAGCCGCATCTATTGAAGCTTGCGAATCGCGCACGTCACCGCGGCGGGCGGCTTCGTGAAGTGGCTCGACGGCGCTGCCGATGATCCCCTTCAGCCTCGCCAGCACGTCGAGCAATGTGTAACGTCCGCCACAGGCGACATTGAAGGCGCGGCCCGCGATGCCTTCGGCCTCCGACGCCAGCAAATTCGCTTCGACGACGTTCTCGACAAAAGTAAAATCGCGCGACTGCTGACCATCGCCATAGATTACCGGTTGGCGGCCTTCGAACAAGGCAGTGACAAAGCGCGGGATCACCGCCGCGTATTGCGACTCAGGGTCCTGGCGCGGCCCGAAGATGTTGAAGTAACGCAGCGCCACCGCCTCAAATCCATAGACTTTATTGAAGACGCTGATGTATTGCTCGCCCGTGAGCTTTGACAGCGCATAGGGCGAGAGCGGCTGCGGCGTGATCCCTTCATGCTTGGGCAGCGTCGGCGTGTCGCCGTAGACCGACGAGCTGGATGCCGAAACCACTCGCCGTACGCCCGCGTCGCGCGCCGCGAGCAAGACGTTCAAGGTGCCGTTGATGTTGACCTCGTGCGTGCTCAAGGGGTCGGCCACCGAGCGCGGCACCGAGCCGAGCGCGGCTTCGTGAAACACGATATCAACGCCGCGCATCGCATCAGCCACGGTGCGCGCGTCGCGGATGTCGCCGCGTATCACCTCGACGTTATCCTTGAACGGTTCGAGGTTCGCTGCTTTGCCGGCGAAAAAATTATCGAGCACGCGCACGCCCTGGCCCTCTTGAACCAGTCGCTCGCAGAGGTGGCTGCCGATGAAGCCCGCGCCGCCGGTGATCAGATAAAGTCGTTTGCTCATTATTTCTTGATCAGGAAATTGCCGATGGTCAGGCAATCGATGCCGGAACAATAAAAGCCGCGCACGGCTTCGCGCGGCGTTGACACCACCGGCTCGCCGAAGAGGTTGAATGAGGTGTTCAGTAAGACGGGCACGCCCGTCGCTTCGCCGAACTTCGTCAGCAGCTTCCAGAACGCCGGGTTGGTCTTACGATTGACGCTGTGGACGCGCACCAGGTCGTTGCCGAAGACCGCCGCGGGAATCAACGCCCGCTTGTCCTCGCGAATGCGGCTGATCCCTTGCAGGAACTCGGTCAGCGCGCTCGGCTCGAAGAATTCGGCGGCGCGCTCTTCCGGCACGGAGGCCGAAAACGGGCGATAATCTTCGCGGCGCTTGATGTAGACGTTCAGGTTGTCGCGCATCATCTCGGAAACCGGCGACGCCAGAATGCTGCGCGCGCCCAGCGCCCGCGGCCCGAACTCCATCGCGCCGCGAAACCAGCCGGTGATGTGGCCTTGAGCCAGCAGGCGAGCGGCTTCGGCAATCAGCTTGTCTTCGGTCAGAAAGTATTCGTAAGCCAGCTTACAGTTATCCAGCACACTCTTGATCTCGTCGTCGGTGGTTTGCGGGCCTAGGAAAGCGTGCTCCATGCGGTAGAGGCGCTCGCGATTGCCGAGCATCTGGTGATGGACGTAAAGCGCCGCGCCCAGCGATGCGCCGGCGTTGCCTGCCGCCGGCTGCACGAAGATTCGCGTGAAGCCGGCGCGGCGTTCGAGCGCCGCGTTGGCCAGGCTATTCAGCGCCACGCCGCCCGCCAGACAAAGACTGTCTTCGCCGGTCGCCTCGCGATGGCGCGCGGCAATGTCGCAGAGCGCCTCTTCGAGGCGCGCTTGCAGGCTGGCGGCAAGGTCACGATGGGTGCCGGTCAGCGCCTCGTTTCGAGCCCGCGGCTTGATCCCGGCGCGCTCAAAAAACTTTTCCGATAGCGCCGCGATGCCGCGCGCATCAATACTGAAGAACTCCTGGTTGAGCAATGGCAGGCCGCTCGGGTCAACCGCGAGCAGATCGTTGAAGAGATCATTGAAGCGATTCTCGCCGGTCGGCGCCAGCCACATGGTCTTGTGCCAGTCGCCTTCGTAATCGAAGCCGAGCGCCGCGGTGACCGCGTTATAGACGAGGCCGAGCGAGTTGGGGAATTGCGCTTCGGCGTTGAGCCGCAGCTCGTGGCCGGTGCCGGTCATCAAGGCAGTCGTCGTCATATCGCCGCGATGGTCGGCGGAGATGACAGCGGCTCGCTCAAAGCCGGAAGCGTAGAAGCTGCTCGCGCCATGCGCCAGGTGATGCGGCACGGCGATGAACTTCCCTTTCGCGGACAGGCGCGATTCGATCATCCGCCGAGTGCGCAGCCGCTGCTTCAGCTCGTTAAGACTGTCAACGAAGTAAGGCGGGAAGTCTTCGATGGCATCGGCGTCGAGCGCATGTGTGGCGCGCGTCGAGCTGAAAGCAATCTCTCGATGAAACTGCTTATAAGGCTCGAGGTAATAGGCGATGTAATCGAGCTGGTCGTAGGTGATGCCGGCGCGCTCCAGGCAGAACTGAATGGCGCGCTCCGGCAGGCCGCCGGCGTAATTCATGCCGATGTGGCGAATGCGCGCCAGTTTTTCTTCTTCGATGGCGGCAACGACGCGCCCCTTCCGCACCAGCGCCGCCGCCGCGTCGCGCTCCTGTCCCGATAGTCCGAGTATGTTCATTAAAGCGCTTCCGTCCTTAATCTGAACCTATACGATAACCATCAGCGGGCAAGCTTTTCAAGGCAGCCATCACGCAGGCGCTTTGCGCCTCAAGCAAGCTCGGCGGCTTTCAAGCCGGCTTTTAAGGCGATGGCGAGCAGCAGCAAGACGGCAGCGGTCAACAGCAACGACAGCGCCGAGCCGAACGGTTGATTGAGTTGCGCGAACTGGTTCTGAATCAGATTGCCGACCATGATCGATTTGGCGCCGCCCAGCAGGTCGGGCGTGATGAACGCGCCGAGCGACGGGATGAAGACCAGCACGATGCCTGCGACAAGTCCGGGGCGCGACAGCGGCAGCGTCACTTTTACAAATGTCCAGAAGCGATTGGCGCCGAGGTCTTGCGCCGCTTCGAGCAAACGTGTGTCCAGGCGTTCGAGCGCCACATAGATCGGCAGAATCATAAACGGCAGCTCGCCATAGACCTGCCCGACCAGCACCGCGAAGTCGTTATATAGCAATTTCAGCGGCTCGTGAATCAGTCCCGCGTGCAGCAGCAATGAATTGATGACGCCTTCGCTGCGCAGCAACAGCATCCATGCATAGGTGCGAATCAAGAAACTTGTCCAGAAGGGAATCACCGTCAGCACGAGCAGCAATCGTTTCCAACGCTGCCCGGCGCGCAACGCCAGATAATAAGCCACAGGGTAACTGGCAATCAGGCAGAGCGCCGTCGTTGCCGTCGCGATCCAGACCGTGCGCCAGTAAGCGCGCAGGTAGAGCGGGTCTATGGCGCGCAGGAAATTGGCAGGTGACAAATCGTAGATGGTTTTGCCATACGGGCCGCGCGTCGCCAGGCTGACGATCACGACGATGACGAGCGGCGCAATCAAGAACAGCAGCAGCCAGCCGGCGGCAGGCAGCATCAACCAGCCGCCGCGCCGTTTTGTGTTGGTTGCGTTCGATTGCATTTTTCGATTTGCTATGGCCTGGGAGCGCGGGCGTCTCGCCCGCAACTTCGCGCATGCGCAAGACGGGCGGGCAAGATGCCCGCGCTCCCAGGCTACACCCGATTGAACACCGCATCATCAACCGCATCAGCCGCGAAGGATCACGGCGCTGGCCGGTTCCCAACTGACCGCGACCGATTGGCCGATGCGCGCCTGCGAAGAATCGAACGGCTGTTGATTCTGCTCAAGCGCGGTGATGGCTTGCCCGCCGTCTAGCAGGACGCGCCATTGCGTGCTTTCGCCGAGATAGACCGCCGACTCGATGCGCCCGCCGAGCGCGCCCGCTGCGCCATCCTTCGACAGCTTGATCTTTTCAGGCCGCACCATCAGGCGGACGCGGTCGCCCGCGGCCACCTCGTCACCTTGAACCGTGACCGGCGCATCATTGATGTTGACGATGGAAAGGCCGTCGCGCACTTCCGCGACCGTGCCTTCAATGATGTTCGAGATGCCGATGAAGCCGGCGACGAATTCGCTGACGGGGCGCTCGTAAATCTCTTCGGCGCGACCGATCTGCTCGACGTGTCCCGCATTCATCACGACGATGCGGTCGCTCATCGTCAGGGCTTCTTCTTGATCGTGAGTGACGTAGATAAAGCTGATGCCGAGTCGCCGCTGCAAGCCTTTCAGCTCAAGCTGCATCTGTTTGCGCAGTTTCAAATCGAGCGCCGCTAACGGCTCATCGAGCAGCAGCACGCGCGGCTCAAGCACCAGCGCGCGGGCCAGCGCGACGCGCTGCTGTTGGCCGCCGGACAGCTCGGCAGGTGTGCGCTCATCCAATCCGCTCAGGCGAACCATCTCCAGAGCGTCGTGGGCGCGGCGGCGGATTTCATCTTTCGCCACGCGCCGGCGTTGCAGCCCGAAGGCCACATTGTCAAAGACGTTCATGTGCGGGAAGAGGGCGTACTGTTGGAAGACCGTGGTCACATCGCGACGGTAAGGCGGCAGGTCAGTAACGTCGCGCCCACCCAGGCGCACGCGCCCGCTGTCGGGCATGGCAAAGCCGGCGATCATTCTAAGCAGCGTCGTCTTGCCGCAACCCGACGGGCCGAGCAGGGTCAGGAATTCGCCGCGCCGGATGCCGAGGGTTACCGCGTCAACCGCCGTCAGGTCGCCAAAGCGCCGCGTGACGTTGTCGAGCTCCACCTCATAAGCGTCGTCCATCTTTGCCGCGCCGCCGCCTCCAATCTATCCGCCGAGCAGTTCAACCAGCGCTTGCTCGTCCAGCACCTTGATGCCAAGCTCACCCGCGCGGTCGAGCTTCGAGCCGGGGTCTTCGCCGGCGACCACATAATCTGTCTTCTTAGTTACAGAGCCGGTGACGCGCCCGCCGCGCTGCTCGATCATCTGCTTTGCCTCGTCGCGTGTGAAGCGCGTCAGCCTGCCGGTCAGCACAAACTGTTTGCCTTCGAGCTGGCGATTCGTCGGCGCGTCTTGTTGCTGGCGCGCGGGCTTGACGCCGGCGGCTTTCAAGCGCGCGATCAATTCGCGGTTGCGCGGCTCGGCGAACCATTCGGCAATCGCCGCCGCGACGACCGGGCCGATCTCAAAGATGCTCGCCAGGCGTTCCTGGCTGGCGTTCATCACTTCATCGAGCGAGGCAAACTCGTTGGCAAGAATCTGCGCCGTGCGCTCGCCGACGTGGCGAATGCCCAGGCCGTAGATCAAGCGCGCCAGATCGTTGTTGCGGCTCTCGCTGATCTGTCGCAGCAGATTGTCGGCAGATTTTTCGCCGAAGCGTTCGAGCGCGATCAAATCATCACGGTTCTTCTCAAGGTGATATAGGTCGGCGAAGTCGCGCACCAGCGGCGGTCGCTTCTCAGGCTCGCCCTGTTCGTTGAACAGTGTCTCGCCCTTCTTGTCTTTCTTCGTGCCTTCGGAGATGAGCTGATCGATCAAGGCTTCGCCCAAGCCTTCGATGCGCATGGCGCGGCGCGAAGCGAACTGCTTCAATCCGGCCTTGAGCCGCGCGGGGCAAGCGGCGTTGACGCAGCGCCACGCGGCTTCGCCTTCGCTGCGCACCACCGGCTCGTTGCAAACCGGGCAGGTGGCCGGCATGCGGAATTCGCGCAGCTCACGATTGCGGCCCTGGCGTTTTGATTCGATGACCTTGATGACCTGCGGAATGATCTCGCCGCTCTTTTCGATCAAGACATAATCGCCGATCATCACGCCGAGCCGCTTGATGTTGTCTTCGTTGTGCAGCGAAGCACGAGATACAGTGGTGCCGGCGAGCAGCACCGGTTCGAGCTCGGCCACGGGCGTCAGCGTGCCGACGCGCCCGACCTGCACCGTAATGTCATTGAGCCGGGTCGTCGCCTGGCGCGGCGGGTACTTGTAGGCGACGGCCCAGCGCGGCGCTTTCGCCGTCGAGCCAAGCTCTTCCTGCAAGTCTACGCGGTTGACCTTGATGACGACGCCGTCAATCTCGTAGCCGAGCGCGTCACGCTGCTCGCCCCACTTTTCAATCTCGGCGATCACCGCCTCGATGGATGGGCAGAGGCGACGCAGCGGGTTGACCTTAAAGCCGGCGCGCGCCAACCAACCGAGCGCCTGCCAGTGGGTCGCGAACGGCTTGCGGCCATCAAACAACAGGTCATAGCAAAAGATGTCGAGGCGGCGTTCGGCGGCGACGCGCGCGTCGAGCGATTTCATCGTGCCGCTCGTCGCGTTGCGCGGGTTCGCGAACAGCGGCAAGCCCTTCTCGGCCTGCTCGTCGTTGAGCTTGCGAAAGGCGTCGTTGGGTAGAAAGACTTCGCCGCGCACGATGATCTCTTGTGGCATCACGCCCGCCGCAAGCGGCTCGCCGGGGCTCGCGCCAAAGTCGAACAGCGATGCCTGGTCGGCAGCTCTCGCCGCGCCTTTGCGCTTTTGCGATGCCGTTGGCTCGTCCGGCTCAAGCGGCGCGAAAGCCTCGGGGCGCAGTCGCAGCGGCAGCGAGCGGATGGTGCGGACGTTCTGCGTCACGTCATCGCCGACGACGCCATCGCCGCGTGTCACCCCGCGCGTCAGTGCGCCCTGCTCGTAGAGCAAAGACATGCTGATGCCGTCAATCTTCAGCTCGGCGACGTATTCGATCTCGTCGCGCCCCGCGCCGCGCCGCGCCCGCGCGCCCCATTCTTTAAGCTCTTCGACCGAATAGGTGTTGTCGAGCGAGCGCATCGGCACGCGGTGGCGGATTTCCGCGAAGCTCTCGACGGGACGACCCGCGACGCGTTGGGTTGGTGAATCGGGCGTGACCAGTTCCGCGTGCGCGGCCTCAAGCTCGCCGAGCCGCTTTAGCAACTGGTCGTATTCGTAATCGCTGATCTCCGGGTCGCTGTGAACGTAGTAGCGCTCGTCGTGATAGCGCAACTGTTCGCGCAACCGCCTAATCTCTTCTTGTGCGCTCGCTCTCTTGCTCGCCATTCAACCTTAACTCGTGGCGCTTTCGATCCACTCAAACAGGCTCATTGTCGCTTCGTCTTTGACGCGCCGTCGGCTGCTTGACGGCTTACGCGGCGGCGCGGCCTGCATGACCGGGAGCGGATGCAGATGCTCTGCGTCAATACCTTGCTGCCGCAGGTGCGCCGCAAATGTGTGGTCGCCGTAAAGCGTATACACTTTCTTTGCGCCCGACGCAATGGCGTAGTGTTCCAGGTCGTCAAAGCCCGCGTGATCCGACAGCGGCAGCACCACGTCGGTTTGATAACGGTAGCGCGCCCGCGCGTCCAGTCCCCAGCCGCTCAAGTAGATGGTGTATGGCCTTTCGATCAACTGCATCGCCCTGCCATTGCGCGCCCCCGGCGGCGCCAGCACCACCAGGCCGTCCGTGTCGCTGCAATCGAGCGGGCGATAATCGCCTTCAAATTCAATTCCCATCTCGCGGTAAATATCAACGATGGCCATGATCGAATGATGCACGGCGACCGAATAGCCGCTGCGCAGCAGAATCTTCAGCGCCTCCTGGCTCTTGCCCAGCGAATAGCCGAAGACCACCGGCTGCAAGCCAGCTTTGAAGGCTTCGTCTACGTGCTCGCAGAGCAAGCGGTGGACGTGCGCGTCGTCTGGGAAGACGAAGTGCGGTTGGCCGAAGGTGCATTCGGTGATCAGCGTGTCGCACGGCACGATCTCAGGCGCTTCGCACGATAGCCCTGTGCGCAGCTTGAAGTCGCCGGTGTAGACGATGCGCTCGCCATCGTATTCGATCAAGGTTTGCGCCGAGCCGAGAACATGGCCCGCCGGGTAAAAGGTCAGCTTGAAGTTGCCGAAGTCGCGCGTTTCATAAAAGTCGAGCAGCAGGGCGTCCGTGCGCTTGATGCGGTGCTCGAAGATGCGCGCCGTCGCCGGCGTGGCGATGATGCTCTGGTGATGCTGAATGTGATCGGCGTGCCCGTGCGAGATGACCGATAACTGGCAGCGCCGCCGCGCGTCCATCCACAGGTCAATCTCAGGCAGATAAATTCCCCTATCGTATACGACTTTCAAAATCTACTCCTTCATGCTTGAAGTAATATTATATCAGATATGCGGAGACGGATGTGGCGCGGCGCGGCGCGGCGTGGCTGTGATAGAATCGCTCTGGAGGCAAGAGATGAGCGATAAGATCAAGGTCTATCAAAAGCCGACCTGCACGACTTGCCGGAAGACGCTGGGCCGCCTGAAAGAATGCGGCGTCGAGTTCGAGGCGGTCAATTATTACGAGACGCCGCTTGCGGAGCCGGAACTGCGCGCGCTGATTGATAAGCTCGGCATCCCGCCGCGCGAGCTGCTGCGCAAGGGCGAAACGATTTATCGCGAGCTTGAGCTAGGCAAGCGCGACGTGTCAGATGACGAGTTGATCCGCCTGATGGTCGCGCACCCCGACCTGATGCAGCGCCCCATCGTCGTGCGCGGCGACAAAGCGGTGCTGGCGCGCCCGGTTGAGAATCTCGACACCCTGCTTTGAGCCGGCTGCTTAAAAAAAAATCACCGGGCTGCAAGATTTTTTGCAGCAATCGGCCTGTATTCGTCGTCTAACATGAATGAGAGGGCACAGAAACCCCGAAGCGGTTCTTTCAACAACTGAGGAGAAGACGATGTCACTACTTGCTTTTTTGAGAAATCACGCGCATTACTGGGGCGTTCCGCACCCGCGCGCCCTGGATAACCGATTGGTGCAAACCTGTTACGAATGCGGCGCCGAGCGCGAAATCAAAATCGAGCTGCGGCCCGCGCCCGATAATCAGATCAGCCTGCCGATCACCGACGATCACATCGCTGCGTAAGCATAAAAATAAAGCGAGGCTGCCTATGACAGCCTCGCCGCTTACACCCCTGTTTTCACCTCACCTTAAATGACTCAATCCATCACCTACGCGCCTGACGCTTCGGAGACCATGCCGGCGCGCTTCGCATAAGCTGCGCCGCAAGCCGCGCAGGTTGCGGCTTCGTCTTTTTGTGCGTCGCGCGTGAGCGGCAGCTTGATGCCACACTGGCACATCCAACCGGCAAGGCGTCCGGGGTTGCCGACGATCAACGCAAAGTCCGGCACGTCGCGGGTGACGACCGCGCCCGCGCCGATGAACGCAAAGCGCCCGACGGTGTGGCCGCAAACCACCGTCGCGTTCGCGCCTATCGAAGCACCGCGCTTGACCAGCGTCGTGCGGTACTCGTCTTTGCGCGACACGTGGCTGCGCGGGTTGACGACGTTGGTAAAAACCATCGAAGGCCCGCAGAAGACATCGTCTTCCAGAATGACGCCGGTGTAGACCGAGACGTTGTTTTGAATCTTGACGTTGTCGCCAATCGTCACCTGCGGCGAGATGACGACATTCTGGCCGATGTTGCAGCGACGGCCAATGCGCGAATTGCTCATGACGTGCGAGAAGTGCCAGATTTTCGTGCCTTCGCCGATCTCGCACGGCTCGTCAACATAACTCGATTCGTGAACGAAATAATCTTTTGCCATTCAGCCTCGCATCTCTTTTCTCGCCATCACGTCGACCGGCTGTCCGCCTGTGGCGAGCGAGCGTTCGGCGGCGTCTAGCACACGCAGGACGCGCAGGCCGCTTTCGCCGTCGGTGATGGCGCGCTCGCGGGTTTCGATTGATCTGAGAAACTGCTCGCACTGGCGGCGCAGCGGCTCGCCGGCTTCGAGCTGAACGGCTGTGCCGCC
Organism: Blastocatellia bacterium; assembly: GCA_035275065.1. NCBI lineage: Bacteria > Pseudomonadati > Acidobacteriota > Blastocatellia > Blastocatellia bacterium. The sequence goes on along the minus strand of DATENM010000087.1, from coordinate 123,194 downwards.
ATGATTGCGCATCACCGGCTCGCCGTTAACGATCTCGACGCCTTGGTCATAGATCACCAGCTTGTCCGTCTGGCGCACGTCATCAAAGACCGCCATCTTCTTCGAGCCGATGACCACCAGCCGCTGCTCTTTGTGCGGGTGCAGCCAACTAACGAAGATGTGCGCGCGCACCCCGGAAGCGAACTCCATATTGGTGACCGTGACGTCGGCAATCTTCGGTTGCAGGTAAGCGCCGCCGGTGGCCGCCACACGCGTCGGCCACGCGCCGACCAGGCGCAGAATGATCGCGATGTCGTGCGGCGCGAAGCTCCAGAGAATGTTCTCTTCGCGGCGCACCTTGCCGAGGTTCAAGCGGTTCGAATAGATGTAGCGCAGCTCGCCGAGCTCGCCCGAAGCGATCAACTGGCGCAACCGCAGCACCGCGGTGTGGTATTCCAGCAGGTGACCAACCATCAGAATGGCGCCGCGCGCGTTGGCCAGCTCGACCAGCGCTTCGCCCTCTGCGACGTCGAGGGTCAGCGGCTTTTCGACCAGCACATCTTTGCCGGCTTCGATAGCCCGCCGCGCCAGTCGGTAATGCGTCTCGGCGGGCGTCGCAATGACGACGCCGCGAATGTTCGGGTCTTCGAGCGCGGCGTTCAAATCCGGCTCGATACGCGCTTCAGGAAATTTCTCGCGGATGCGCGCCAGCGACGGCGCGTAGGTGTCGCAGACCAGGCCGAGCGCCCCCATCTCATAAAAATTGCGAACGTGATTGATGCCCCAGTAGCCCGCGCCGACAACCGCGACGCGCCGGGGCGTTGATGGATTCATTATTCCCTTTCATTGGTTCGTGCGATTCGGGTCATCGATGCCGAACAGATCACGGTAAGCCACCGCCGACGCCGAGATCATCCACGGCAGGGTGACGAACAATCCGACGAAACACCCGGCAATGCCCGCGCCGCTGATGGCCGTAAAGACCAGCCCGACGACCCACCACATCAGCGCGTCGCGTGAGAAGACCATTCGCCCGACTTCGTTGATTGCGCTGCCGACGTCGGGCCGGCGCTCAAGCAAGTAAGAGGTGGTCAAGCCGGTCATCAGCGTCAGAAAAGGCCAGAGGACGAGACTGATTAAGCCTGAAAAAGGCCCGTTGCTGCTCAGGCCCGACGCCCCCAAATAGATCAGCCCGAAGATTAGGAAGGCCAGAAAGGCTGGCCAGAAGCGCCCTTGCCAGTTGAACAGGTCGCTGATTTCCGGGCGCTCCTGGCGCATGGTCTTGAACGCCATGCGGAACAATCCCATCAGCAGCGGCCCGGCCAGGATGCCGACCGTCGCAAAGCCGAGGCCGAAGGAGATGGCGGTAGCGACAGACATCAACAGCCAGTTCTGTGAATAGATTTTCCAGCCGCCCGACAACCAATCGCCCAGGCGAATGTTTGATTGCCCCGCCTGCGCCGGCGGATAGTATGCCGGCGGCTGTGGCGGCACCGCGAAGCCCTGGGGCGGCAGATAGGCGGCGCCGGTCTGCGCGGTCGGCCCGGTCGGCGTCGGGTTGATGCCTTGCGTGTAGGGTCCTTCAGGCGTGTATGGCCCTTCGCGCCTCGGTTTTTGCTGCGACGCCAGTATCCAGGCCGACGCGTCCGCGCCTTTGAGGTGCTGTGGCATGCCGCACTGGCGGCAGAACTTCTCGCCCTCAGCCGTTTGTCTTCCGCAATTTGGACACCAGCTCGCCATGCGCGTCGCTCCGTTCTCCTCTCTCAACGCTCTATGCTATGACATTGTTGCGCGAACCTTCAACCGTTGACGGGCGGGGCAATCGTTACAGTGCGGTCACCGGCGACGACGCGTCCGATCTGATAGTGCGCTTCGCCAAGCGTGGCGAAATGCGCGCCGACGCGCGCGGCGTCGGCTTCGGCAACGACGATGACCATGCCGACTCCCATATTGAACGTGCGGTACATCTCGCGCTCCGGCACGTTGCCCAACCGTTCGAGCAGCCTGTAGACGGGCAGCACGGGCCAGCTTCCCGCCTGAATCTCGACCGCTGTGCCGGCAGGCAGAATGCGCGGGATGTTTTCGAGCAAGCCGCCGCCGGTGATGTGCGCCAGCCCCTTGATGATTTGCTGGCCGAGCAGGCCGTCGAGCGCGCCAAGATAACTGCGATGCGGCTTCAACAACTCTTCAGCCGCCGTCGTCCCCAACTCTTCAATCAAGGCATCGGGTTGGTAGCCGGCGACTTCAAACATCAGCTTGCGCGCCAGGCTGTAGCCGTTCGTGTGCAAGCCGACCGAAGGCAGCCCCAGCAGCACATCGCCCGGCTGGATGCGTTTGCCGTCAATGATGTGCGGTCGGTCAACGACGCCGACGATGAAGCCGGCGATGTCGTATTCGCCGTCGGCGTAAAAGCCCGGCATCTCGGCGGTCTCGCCGCCGAGCAAAGCGCAGCCGGCTTCACGGCAACCGCGCGCCAGCCCTTCGATGACCGCGGCGATCACATCGGGGACGAGCTTGCCCGCCGCGACATAGTCCAAGAAGAAGAGCGGCCGCGCGCCCTGCACCAGAATGTCGTTGACGCAGTGGCAGACCAGATCGTAGCCGACCGTATTGTGCGTGCCGGTCATAAAGGCAACGCGCAGCTTGGTGCCGACGCCATCGGCTGAAGCCACCAGCACAGGCTCGGCCATGCCGCCGAAGCCGGCGCGGAACATGCCGCCGAACGAGCCGATCTCGGTCAGCACCTGCGGCGTGAAGGTGGAAGCGGCCAGCCGCTTGATGCGGTCTACGGCCTCGTTGGCCGCGTCAATATTGACGCCGGCGTCGCGATAACTGATGCTGTCGCCCATACTATTTCTCTGCAACATGCTTGATGGTGACGGTCAGTTCGGGATGTTTGGCACTGCCCGCCGTGATGATGTCGCGCACGGCTTCAATGGTTGATTTGCTGAAATTGGCGGCCGGCGGGGCATCACCTTCGATGTGCAGCGTGACGAACAACTGAATGCCTTTGCGCATCTTCTCAGGCGCATCGCCCCAGACTTCGAGCGTTTCGCCGTTGCGCTGCACGGTCGGGACACTTGCATCCTTCGCGGGCTGCTCTGGTTTGTCGTCGGCCATAATCTCTCCTTGATTAGCGAAGACTGTCGAGCGAAACCCACCCGCCGTTCTGCTCGACTTCGATCTTCGTGACCGGATGAATCTCCCAGATCGTACCACGAGTCTTGCCGATCTGGTCGGGATGCTCAGGGTCCATCATCAGCCAGCCGCTGATGCGCACCCGTTGATCGTTGCGCGCAATGCGCCCGAGCCCGTCGGTCGTCCAGGCCGGGTGCTTCGAGCGCAGTCGCGGCGACACTTCGACGACAATCGCGTTGGTGCGCTCCTCGTTGGCATTCTTGGTCAGCCAGACATGAAAGTCCACCTGATCGTCCTGAACGCCGTGACAGTTGCACGACTCCTCGCCCTCTTTCTTGCTGCGCGCCAGGAAGCCTTCGACGGAGATCGGTATCCCCTCGTAACGGGCGATGGCTTCGGTGTCGGCAGCGGCCCAGCGGTCGCGGTCTTTGCGCTCAACCGCTTTCGGCCAGGGCAACTGCACGACGCTGTCGAAGGGCACGCTGAAATATTCGCCGGCCTCGTCGACGCGGTTCTTCAAGCGGTTGAGCGCCGGGTCGCCGCCATCGCCTTCGGGCGGACAGCCTTTGTAGACGACCTCTTTGGGCGTCGGCTTGTTGGCCATTTCGGGGAAGCCGCCGCGCGGCACGCCAGCCGTCGGCCCGGCGGGCGGCGTGCTGGATTTCGGCGCGCGACGAATGACGCGGTAAACCGCAAAAGCCAGCGCCAGCAGAATCGCGATGACAACCAATGCTTGCTTGTTGGTCCTGCCGGTTTCGCCTGAGTTGATTTTCTTCATGTTCACCTGTCGTTTGGATGATTGGCGGCGGCATGGCGGGAAATGTCTCGTAGCTGTAGGTCGTCGGGGAGAGGTGCTGAGCAAAATAAAATTGCCGCCCCGGCGCAGAGACACAGCGGGTGTAAGGGGAAGCGCTGCGTCTGCGGTGCCGTTGTGGCAATTGCATGATCAAATCACGCCGTCGATTTTTTATCTTCGCCGGTCTCAGGAGCGGGGCCAGAAGGCGTCTTGCAGCAACGCGCCCTCTTCGCGCTCGGTCTTGGTGCGCGCCGCCGGAGTGACCGGAATCGGGTAACGGTTGGTATAGCACGCCACACAATGACGATTGCCAAAGGGATCGCCGGCGGCGCGCAGCAACCCTTCGAGGCTGAGATAGCCGAGCGTGTCGGCGCCGATGAATTCAGCGATCTCCTCGACGCTGAGGTTGGCGCCGATCAGCTCTTCGCGCGTCGGCGTGTCAACGCCGAAGAAACATGGCGCGATGGTCGGCGGGCAACTGATACGGACATGAACTTCGCGCGCTCCGGCTTGCCGAACCATCTGCACGATCTTCTTCGAAGTCGTGCCGCGGACAATCGAATCATCGATCAGCACGACCTTCTGCCCTTCGATCAGGTCGCGCACAGGGTTGAGCTTCACCTTGACGCCGAAGTGGCGGATCGATTGTTTCGGCTCGATGAAGGTGCGCCCGACGTAATGGTTGCGCATCAGCCCGAAGCGGAATTTCAGTCCCGACTCCGACGCATAGCCGATGGCCGCCGCGACGCCCGAATCGGGCACCGGGACGACGATGTCGGCGTTCGCCGGATGCTCGCGCGCCAGCTCGCGGCCCATCTTGTGGCGGCTCTTGTTGACCGAGGTGCCGAAGACGATTGAATCGGGCCGCGAAAAATAGACGTGCTCAAAGATGCAATGCGTCGGCTTCGCCTTCGGCAGCGGAAACGACGAATGCAAGCCCTCGCGGTCAATCACCAGAATCTCGCCCGGCTGCACATCGCGCAGATAGACGGCATCGATCAAATCGAAGGCACAAGTTTCGGAAGCGACGACGTAGGAATCACCGAGCTGGCCCAGGCAGAGCGGGCGAAAGCCGCGCGGGTCGCGCACGGCAATCAGCGCGTCTTTGGTCAGGAAGAGCATCGAGTAAGCGCCTTCGATCTCGATGAAGGTTTCGACGATGGCGCCGACCAGTTCTTGGGCGCGCGAGCGGGCGATCTTGTGCAGGACGACTTCGGTATCCGAGGTCGAAGAGAAGATGGCGCCGTCAAGCTCAAGCTCGGCGCGCACTTGCGGCGCGTAGGGCAAGTTGCCGTTATGACAGAGGGCGATCTGGCCGCGGTAGCCGTCAACCAGGAAAGGCTGCGCCTCGCGTATGCTGACGCTGCCGGCGGTCGAGTAGCGCACGTGGCCGATGGCCGATGGCCCCGGCAGACGCGACAGTTGGTCCTGAGTGAATATTTCGCTGACATAACCCATGCCGCGCGTCTGGTGCAAACGTTCGCCATCCGACGACACGATGCCGGCGGATTCCTGGCCGCGATGCTGCAAGGCGTACAATCCCAGGTAAGCCATGCGCGACGCTTCGTCATGGTTGAAGATACCAAATACGCCGCACTCGTCCTTGAATTTATCCATCATCTTGGGGTTCCTCGGGGGTAAGCTCTATTGTATCGTCATTCGCTCAAGCGAATCAATCCACAAAGCTACAGGCGCGTTGGTCAAGTCGCAGAAGTTTGCTAATCTTCTGGGGGTGATCCGCCGATCACCCATCGGGCCGCCGCGCCCGGCTGTGGCGCAAGCGGTTAGCTTGCGCAGTGACGCCCGCAGGCTAACCGCCTTGCGCCACTCTGCTGCTGACGGAGGTCGCTCTTCGCCTTGGCTGATCATATAAACCATGTAACGCCCGCCGGCATGCCCTTCTGGGGCGACCGGCCCGACGCCGCGCAGGTTGCCGCGCTCATGGATGCGCACCTCGTGGCCGCGCAACAGGCGCTCGCGCGTCTGCTCGAAGTCACCGGCCCGCGGACGATTGCCAACACCTTGCGCGTTTATGACGACATCCTGCTGCACCTCGACAGCGCGCTTTATCAAACCGACCTGGTGCAGAACGTCCACCCGGACGAAGCCTTTCGCGCCGTCGCCGAAGAAGGCAATCAAAAAGCCGCGGCCTTCGCCAACGCCCTGTCGCTCAACCATGAAGTGTACGTCGCGCTCGCTCGGCTGGAGATGGCGGATGCCGACCAGGAGACGCGCTATTACGTCGAGAAAACGCTGCGCGATTTCCGCCTGGCGGGCGTCGACAAAGACGAGGCGACGCGCCAAAAGATCACCGCGCTGCGCGACCAGCTGGTAAAGATCGGCCAGGATTTTTCGCGCAACATCCGCCGCGACTTGCGCACCGTGACGGTCAACGATCCCTCGGAGCTTGACGGCCTGCCCGCCGATTTCATCGCCCGCCACAAGCCCGATGACGCGGGGCGCATCAGCTTGACGATTGATTACCCGGACGCGCTGCCGATCTTCTCTTACGCCAGAAGCGAAGCCCTGCGACTGGCGATGCACCTCGAATATCACAACCGCGCCTACCCGCAGAACATCGAAGTGCTAAACCGCATGCTGCATTGCCGGCACGATCTGGCGACGCTGCTCGGCTTCGCGTCGTGGGCCGATTACATCACCGCCGATAAGATGGCCGGCAGCGCCCGTGCCGCCAGCGACTTCATTGACCGCATCATTGAAGCGTCGCGGGCGCGCGCCGAAGGCGATTACCAGCAACTGCTCAAGCGCAAGCGGCAGGACGACCCCGGCGCTGAAATCATCAACGCCTGGGAGACCAGTTATTATGCCGAGCAGGTGCGCCAGACCGCCTTCGATTTCGACTCGCAATCGGTGCGTCCCTACTTCGCCTACGAGCGAGTCAAGCAGGGCGTGCTCGATGTGACGGCGACGCTGTTCGGCGTTCGCTTTGCGCGCCTCCCTGGCGCGCCCGTCTGGCACGAGTCGGTCGAATGCTGGCAGATGTACGATGGCGACAACCTGGTCGGGCGCTTCTTTTTAGACATGCACCCGCGCCCGAACAAGTACAACCACGCGGCGCATTTTGGCATTCGCACAGGCGTCGCCAACCGGCAGATTCCCGAAGCCGCGCTGGTCTGCAACTTTCCCGGCGGCATCCCGGACGATCCGGGCCTGATGACGCACGACGATGTCGTGACCTTTTTCCACGAGTTCGGCCACTTGATTCATTCGCTGCTGGCGGGCCGGCATCAATGGATCGGCATCGGCGGCATCAGTCTGGAACAGGACTTCATCGAAGCGCCGTCGCAGATGCTCGAAGAGTGGGCCTGGGACACGACCACCTTGCAGACGTTCGCTCGGCATTATCAAACCGACGAGCCGATCCCTGCCGCCCTCGTGCGCCAGATGAAGCGCGCCAAAGAATTCGGCAAAGGGCTGCACGTTCGCCGGCAGATGCTTTACGCCAAGCTGTCGCTAGCCGTCCATGAGCGCGACCCACAGCAAGTAGACACCGATGTGATGGTGCGGAACCTGACCGAGCAGTACATGCCGTTCCCGTTCGTTGAGGGCACGCATTTCCAGACCGCCTTCGGCCACCTCGATGGCTACTCGGCGATGTACTACACCTATATGTGGTCGCTGGTGATTGCCAAAGATTTGTTCAGCAAATTCGACCGCCAGGCGATGCTGGTGCCGGGCGTCGCCCGCCAGTATGGCGAAACCATCCTCGCGCCCGGCGGCTCGCGCCCGGCGGCAGAGATTGTGAAAGATTTTCTGGGGCGTCCGTTCAACTTTGCCGCCTATCAAGCCTGGCTCGACGAAGGCACCGAATGAGCGGCGATCTGGCCGCAAGGCGGGCGGCCATTGATTCACGGCCGCCGCGCCCGCGTCTTGAAATCGCTTCGCCAATTGCCTCGAACGAAGCGCCCGCCCCGCGGTTTGGCAGAGCTTCCCGCCTGATCTTCGCGCTCATCGTGACGTTGTTTGCTGCCGTGCGCTTTTGGAAGCTCGCCGCTTATGGCCTGTTCAGCGACGAAGTCTTCAGCGCCGAGACTGTGCATCGCACCTGGCCGCAGTTGCAGCGCGCCGTCATCAACGACGTCGTTCACCCGCCGCTGTTTTATTACCTGCTGAAAGCCTGGATCGCCGCGGGTGACGGCCTGCTGTGGATGAAGCTGCTGCCGGTGCTCTTCGCGCTGATAGCCCTCGTGCCGTTCGTCTTGCTGTGCCGTGAATTGAAGCTGCGCCCGTTGACCATTAACCTGGCCTTGTTCCTGATGGCGGTCAATGAGTACCTGGTCAACTATGCGCAGGAGCTGAGAATGTACAGCCTGCTGCTGCTGTTGGTCATGACTTCGATGTGGCTGTTTGCACGGCTCACGAACGCCCGCCACCGCGCCTTCGCTCTGCAACTGGCTTTACTGGCGACGAACCTGCTCCTGGTCTACACGCATTATTACGGCTGGCTGATCGTCGCGGCTGAATCGCTTTTTGTGATTCTCAAGCGCCGCGACTTGCTGCCACCGTTTAGTCTTTCAGTCGTGGCGCTGGTCGCGGGCTTCCTGCCGTGGATGTTCGCTGTCGCCGAAGTGGCTTATGATAAAGGCGGCCTGGGGCCGAATCTGAAATGGAATACCCGGCCAACGGCGACCGATTTTTTTCAGCACTACGTTACCTTGAACGGCCCGGTTTATACTTCGTGGCGCGCCTACGCCATCGTCTTTTCAAGCGCAATCTTTTTCACGCCTCTCTTGCTCTGGTTGTGGCGGCGGCTAAGGAAGGCAAAATATGGCGTGGGATGCGCTGACGCGCGCGGCGGCAAAGGTAATGCGCAATCGACTACGGTCAACGATTCGGATAGCAATGTTTTTGTGTGGCTGGCGCTGCTGGCGCTGCTGCCGACAGGTATCGCCTTCGCGGCGAGTTATCTGCTGGCGCAGTCGGTCTGGGGCAGCCGTTTCCTGATCGTCGTCGCGCCGGCTTACCTGCTGCTGGTCGCCCTTGCCGTGACAACGCTGCAACCGCGAAGGCTGCGCCATTTTGCTATGGCGCTGATCGCGTCGTGGGCGGCGCTGAGCGGCGCATTGCAGCTCACGCATCGTGACAAGATCAACTGGCAGCCGCTGGTCGAGCGCATGGCTCAACAGGAGATCAGTCAAGGCCCGGTTTCTGTCTACACGCGGCAAGGCGTCACCGGCACGACCATTCAATACTATCTTGATCAAGCCGGCGAAGCGCGGCTGCGCGTTCAGTACGTTGACGACTACAGCCGCATCGATGACACGCAGTTCTGGATCGCCTTCATCCGTTACCGCCACGAGACCGGGCCGCTGCCTTCCGAAGTGCTGGCGGCGCGCGGCGACCGGCTGGGCGAAGCCATAGAAGCCGACGCGCCCGGTCATAAAGTCATCTTCATCCCTGTGCGACACGGAAGCCAATAAGGCGTTCAGCTTGTCCGACTATAGCGGATTTCAATCGGGTGTAGCACAAGGCGGTTAGCTTGCGCACGGGCTCGCGCAAGCTAACCGCCTTGCGCTACAGGGCAAACGCAATCGAAATCCGCTCTAAGGCTCGGTGAGGATGGTGATGTCTGCACGCTGGCGGGTGGCGTTGAGAAAGCGGTCAATCTCCTGATTGATCTTCTGCTGGCGGATGATCTCGGTGATGCGGGCGCGCACGGTGAGGTTTTCATTCGGCAGCCGGTCATCGAGCCCCGGCACCACCTGGCCGCGCTCGCGGATGCGCGGCGCCAGCGTTTCGTCGTAATAGCGCTGAATCTCTGCCTCGGTCACAAAGATGAACGAGCGGAAGCGAAAGTCCACGAAGCGCTCGATCAGCAGCATCTCGCGGATCAAGTCGTTGACCCGCGCCGGGGTCAGGCCGACCGCCCCTGTGCGTTGTAAGAATGCCTGCTCCGAGCGAAATCCTTTCACCAGCGCCGCGCGCCGCTGATTGATATCTTCGGCGGTAATCTCGGCGGTCGGCACGCGGCGCGCTTCCTGCGCAATCAACCGTTGATCGAGCATCACGTCGAGCTTCTGGCGCAGCAGCTCAGAGCTCACCCCTTCCGCCGGGTTGGGCGCTTGCGGGTCCATCGCCAAACTCCACAGCAAATCGCTGCGCGTGATAATGTCGTCGTTGACCAGCGCGACGATCTGATCCACCACCTTCTGGGGCTGTGCCGCAGACAAGTAAAAAGTAAAAAGTAAAAAGTAAAAAGTCAGGAAGCCAATCGCTCTCAGCCTGCTCGCCAGAGAATCGCTTTGTACCGAGCTGCGTTCCTTCTTTTCCACTTTTGCCTTTTACCTTTTACCTTTTTACTTGATTAGAACGTCTGTCCAATCGTGAAGTGGAGATGATAACTGTCATAGCCCGCCGGCTTGTTGAAGACCAGGAAGCCGACGTCAAAGCGCACAGGCCCGACCGGCGTTTTAACCCGCACGCCGAAGCCGAAGGTCTGTGTCAGGTTCGACGGCTTCATGTCGCGCACGCGCTGGAAGACGTTGCCGGTGTCTGAAAAGACCGCGCCGCCCAGGTCGCGCCAGATCGGGAAGCGTAGCTCATTGTTGACGACCAGCACGGCGTTGCCGCCCAGCGGGCTCAACATCAGCTTCGGTGTGCCATCGTCATTGCGAATGATATTGCCCGCCGTGTCGCGCTGCGGCACCAGGATCGTTGGCCCGGCTTCTTCAAACCCGAAGCCGCGCAAATCGCGCGAGCCGCCGGCGAAGAATCGCTCAGAGATCGGCAGCGTGGTTTGGCCACCGAACGGCGACGCCAACCCTACCCGCCCCGACAGCGAGTAGACGGTGTCGCGGAAGCGCGGCAGCGCGTAGTAACGGTTGTGCTCGAGGCTGAGCTTGATGAATTGCTCGTTGCCGCCCAGCGCCTTCGAGGCGAAATAAAAACTGCCAACCGTCTGCATCCCCCTGGTCGGATCAAACTTATTATCGCGCGTGTCGTAAGCGAAGCTCGGCCCGATGCGCCCCAGGCGGATGGGCCGCGAGTTGCGCTGAATCTCTTCCAGCGACAGGCCGGGACAATCGCCCGCCTCGACTTCGCTCAACTGGCAGGGAAGGCCAAAGATGCTGATGCGCTCGAAGTTGTAACTGGCGAAGACGATAAAATTCGGGGTCACGCGGCGCTCGGCCTGCAACGACGCCGTGTAGCGATCAGAGCGAAAGTCGCGCTCACCCAGCCGCCGCGCGAAGAGCGAAAACAGGGTCGGGAAACGTGTGCCGAACGGGCGCGGGTTCTGCAACGAAATCTGTCCGAACAGCTCGTTTTCGGCGACACGGATCTGCGTGCTGCCGGTGTAGAGCTTGCCGAAGAGGTTGTAATAGGTGAGCTGCGTCAGGCCGCGGACGCCGTGCAGAAAGGCGAGGCCGGGGATCGTCTTGGTATTGACGTTCGCCTGATAGCCGAAGCCGAACAACAGGTCGCGCCGCTTGGCTTCCAGGAGGTTGACGGTGACGGCGCGCTCTTCGATGTTGTTGGCGGTCTGGCCGACCGCTTCAGACGTGATGTTGACCGAGTTGAAGGCGTTGGTGTCGTAAAGCTGTTGCTCGGTCTCTTGCAGCAGGTCGTTGCGCAGCCAGTCACCGGCTTTGAACAGGTAGAAGTCGCGTTCGAGCCGCCCGGTGTCGCTGTGCGCCGTGCCGCGTGTCGTCACACTCTGAATGCGCACGCGATTGCCTTCGTTGACCGCAAACAGCAGGCGCACGCGGTCCTGACCTTCGAAGGTGCCAAGCTCGACCGCTTCGGATATGACTTCCGCCGCCGCATAGCCGCGCGTTGTGTAGACCGAAAGCAAGCGCTCCGTGTCACTGTTGACGACTGAGGCCACGAGCGGCTCGCCCTGCTTGATCTCCATGTCTTGCCGCAACTCGTCAACGGTCAATACCGTGTTGCCGCGAATGGCAACCTCTTCGACATAGGTGCGCGGCCCCTGCTGCACGTCGTAGGTGATGATCAGGCTATTGCCGGTCGGCGACACGCCGCGCCGCACGTCGACGTGAGCGCGCCGGTAGCCGACTTCGCGCAAGCGCTTCTGAATCAGGTTGGCGTCCTGCCGCAAGTAATCGTCGTTGGTCAGGCCATAGTGGTTACCGATGATCGGCAGCGAAGATGCCACCTTCGACTTCATCTGCTCTTCGAGGGTGCGATGCGGGATGGCGTCAACCCCATTGATCTCGATGTCGGTCAGCTTGTAACGCCCGCCCGTCGTCACCTTATAAACCAGCGTCGCCGCCGTCTGCGTTCGGCGCGGCGCCTGCGGGCGCGTCACGCTGGCGAAGAAATAGCCCTTACCCTGCGCATACTCGCGCAGGCGGCGCGCGCCTTCTTCAAGCGAGAAGTCATCGACGCCGCCCTGTCTGAAGAAGGGCAGTGTCTTGCGCATCTGATCGCGGCTGATGTCCAGCCCTTCGACGCTGACCGTGATCTTCGGCCCCGAAACCACATTGACGACGACCGCCACCGAGTTGGTGTTGACGTCGGGCGTGATGTTCTGAGTAATGCGCGCGCCAAGATAATCCTGGTTGAGGTAGAAGTCGCGCAGGTGGTCCATCACGTCCTGCACGGCTGACGCCGAAAACGGCTGGCCTTCAACAATCGTGTGCGGCAGCTTGCTGAAGTCGAGGCGCTCGCCTCTGACCGTAATCTCGAACTTCGAGACCTTCGCTTGCTCGCCGGGATTGATCGTGTAGATGACCGTCGCGCGGGTGCCGGCCGGGTCGAGCTGCACGTCAGAAGTGATCTGCGCCTTGAGGTAGCCACGCGATGAATAGAACGCCTGTAACTCGCCGAGGCCGCGCTGCACCGCCGCGCTTGAGGCAAACTGGCCCGGGTCGAGCTGATTCAGGCGGGCGCGCAATTCGGTGGCCGGAAAGATGGGGGTGCCCGCGAAGGCGATGGCATCGATGCGGGCGCGCGGACGGACGAAGAAGCGCAGGGCGACGCCGTTTGCGCCGTCTGCCGTCGCTTCGACGCGCGCGTTGGCGATCAACCCTGAGCGAAAGAGCCGCACCAGCGAATCGTGAATGCGCCCCGGCGAATAATCCTGGCCCGACGCGACGTCAATCAGCGCGCGCATCTCGGTCACGGCGCTGCCCGGCGCGCCTTCGATCTCGACGGTCACGCCGGTCACCTGCCGCCCCAAAAACTCCGCCGTCTGCGCCTGCGCGCAAACGGAAGGCAAAAGGCAAAAGGCGAAAACAAGGAAGATCAAACCGACCGCAGAGGCCGCGGAGGGACGCAGAGGAGCATACTCGACAAGCCTCTGCGCCCCTCCGCGGCCTCTGCGGTCGCTCATGCTGTCCAGATCGCTCTGCCGGCTTTGCATACGGAGCTTCATCATTAGAAACGTTTGCGTAAGCGCACATCGAATCCCAGCTCGCCGCGCTCGTTGCGATAGCCGACGACCGAGAAGCGATTGCTCAAGCGGTACTCGACCAGGATCACCCGCTCGATGCCCGACGGCCCCGAAGTCAGGTTCTGCGAATAGGTCACGGTCAGGTCTTTGGTGATCCGCTGGCCAAAGGTGACGCGCGCCGTCGGGTCGCTGCCGCGTCCGATCAACAACGGGTCAATCGAGAAGCGGCTGCCGCTGGTGCCGAACAGGCGCTGCGTGCCGCGCTCGATCTGTTCCGAAAGTGATGCGGATAACAGAGACTGCGCCAGCCCTAATCCGGTCTGCGTTACTGCCGCGACTTCCGTGCGCTGGCCCGACACACTGCCGGTCAGCACCAGCGAGATGATGTCAGGCTCTGGCAGCGGCGGGTCCGAAGAAACGGTCGTCTGCAACTTGGAAAGCGTGCCGTTGAAACCGACAGTGATGTGATAGCCGCTGATGTCAGCTTCCGATTGCAGGTCGAGGCTGAGATCAGCGCCGCGCCGCGGCGGCAAGGTCAGAATGCCGCGTGACAGCTCGAAGCGCCCGCGCCGGAATTCGATGGTGCCGCGCGACAGCAGCACGCGGCCCGAGATGACCGGGGCATCCACCCCGCCGCGCAGGTTCAAGTAGGCGCTGCCGACCGCATCGGCGATGTTGTTTTTGATAATCAGCGTATTGTCCGCGGTGATGCGCAGGTCGAGCGTGGTTTGCAAGCCGCCGCCGCCGACGCCTTCGCCGCCGCCGCCCGGCCCGACTTCGACGAAGGTCGGCGATAAGGGGCCGTTGCTGCCGAGCAATTCTTCAATCGTCAGGTCGCGGGTGTATGAAGCGCGGCGCACTTCGGCAGTGCCCGATAGCACCTGCACGCGGCGATTGCCTTGCAGCGTCAACTCGGCATCAATCACTGTCTGCGTGTCGCGCGGGTATTCGACGCCGACCTGATCGAGCGTCGTTTCAATGCGCCAGCGATCCGGCACCAGTCCCGCGAGCGCCGCGCCGCCGCTGATTTGAATCGTGCCGCCGCCCGGCGCGTTGCCGCTGAAGTTTTCGATCACCGCTTGATTCGAGGTGAAGCGAATCGTGCCATTGCCGCGCGCCAGTGAGAGCGGCACGTCGACGACGCGCACGCCGATGTTGCGCAGCGTCGCCACGCCCAGCAGTTGCGGCGAATCGAGCGGCCCGACTAGCGATGCGTCAACGCGCGCGATGCCGGTCGTGAAGACGATCTGCGTGAACGACGACAGCAGCCGCAGGTTGATCTCGCCGTTGACGTTCAGGCGCGACTGCGCGCCGCCGTTGCGCGCCAGCGTGCCTTCGATGGTGATGCTTGTGCCTTCGCCGACCAGCGTGACGCGGTTGATCGAAACCCCTGTGGGGCTGGCGGTCACAATGATCGGCCCTTGATTGGCAATCGTATAACGCTGGCGCTCGTTGATCGCGCCGCCGAATTCGAGCTTGGTCAGATTGGCTACGGCTTGAAGCTTGTCGGGATCGCGCAGCGGGCCGCTCAGTTTGATCGTGCCGGTAGCGGTTCCTGAAATGCCGCTCAAGCCCGGCGCGACCAGTTCGAGGTAAGGCCCAATATCTGTGTCGGTGAATTCGATGTTGGCGCTGACCGGGTAGGCGTCGCGGTCACGCAGGTCGATAGTCGCCGCGAGCGTGCGCGGCTTATCCAGCACGTTGGCCGTGGCTTCGACTTTCAGCAAGCCATTCTCGGTGAGGGCCGTGACCTTGGCATTGCCGAGGTCGCGCCCGTTGAACGTGACGTTCTGGCCTTGAATCAGCGCGTTGAGGTTCAACTCTGACCAGTCTTCGGTATTGCCCCACTTGCCCTGACCGTTGACCGTGACATCGGCGGTGCCGGTCATTCGCACGCTCTCTGAAAGCTTTTGCGAGAGATCGCTGAGATCGATATTCTTGCCCGTGGCGTTGAGCGAATACGCGTAAGTGTCGAGGTTGAATCGCCCCTCGCCTTGAACCTCTGACTGATTGCCGACGCGCATGCGCAGGTTCTGAACGGCAAGCTCGCTGTTGGCGAAGGTGATGTTGCCGGTGAATTCAGGAACCGTGATTTTGGCTACATCTTGCCCTTCTTCGGTCGAAGGCAGGTTGAATTCGCCGGCGCTGAGCGACAGGTTGGCTGTGCCTTCGATGCTGCGCGGGCCGGGCAGCCCTTTCAGGTCAATCGTCCCGGTGATCGTGCCGCGCCCGATCAGGTTGGCCAGCCCCGGCTGTGCCACGCGCACCAGACTCGGCAAGTCGAAGCTCTGCACGTTGGCTTTGACGGCGATGCCGTTCTTGTCTTTGGCCGCTTGCTGGTCGAGCCGCGCCGTCAGTGAAAAGTCGGCGCGCGAGCCGTCCGGCCTGACCAGCGCGGCATTGTCTATGCGCAGCAGCGCCGGACTGTAAGCGATGTCACCTTCGAACGAGCCGACCTCTTGCGGCGGCACATCGCTTACCGTGTCGCCGGCGGATTGAATCGAATCGAGCTTGAGATGGCCGCCGACTTCGGGATGGTCGAGCGAGCCGGAGACGCGACCCGTGAACTGGCCCGGCCCGGTCAAGGCAACGGGATAGTCCCGCTTCATCTCGTCGGTGACGAGGCCAAAGGCTTCGACGGCGCGCTGCACTTCGGCCATATCCGCCGAGTTGAACTTCACATCAAAATTGGCGTCGCCTTTCCAGCCGATGCTGCCGCTGACAGTCAGGTCGCTGTTGGCCGAATGCACGAAGGCGCGCTCGACGTTGAAGCCGCGCCCGTTGGCGGCCAGCGCAATCTCGCCTTTGGCCGGCAGCGGCTCGCCGGTTGATTCCGTAGGCGACACCGCCGCATCAAAGGTCGCATCGATGCGCCCGGTCGCCGCTTGATAGTTCAGGCCGGGGAACTGCAACCGCGCCGTGCCGTTTGCGGTGCCGCGCACCTGCACCTGTCGAGCCGCCGCGGCGGTCGCCGCTTGATCTAAATCGAGCGAGCGGAACTGCACGTCAACCGCCGATGCGCCGCCGCCATAAGCGATGGTCGCGCTGCCGGCGACCGTGCCGCCGAGCGTCGCGGCGGTGAACGATTCGAGACTAAATTTGCCGCGGTCTGCCGTCAGCCGCCCGCTGAGACCGCTGACGCTGATGCGCTCGCTCTTGAGCGCCGGCACGTTGATCGCGGCACTCACATTAAAACGGTCGCCCTCGCCTCTGACGCGAGCGTCGTCTACGCGCACCGAGCTGATTTCGACACCGCGGCCCGCCGCCTGCCCGGTCGAAAGCGCCCCTGTCGCGTTGTACTCGTCGCCGCTGCCCTCGACGTTGGTCTTGATGCGCAGGCCGCTGACGCGAAAGCCTTCGGCAGTGAGCGCCGATGATGTGACTTCGCCGGTCGCGTGATAATCCGCGCCCTTGCCGCTGACGTTGGCGTTGGCCTGAAGGCCGGCGACCGTGACGTTGCCGGCGGTCAGCGCGTCCGAGGTCAGCAAACCTTTCGCCGTGTACTCGGCATCCACGCCGCTGGCCGAGCCTGTGAAGCCGACCGCGCCTTTCATCCGGGTTTCCGGCATGAACACTTTAGCGATCTGCTCAAGCGCCGCCGACGCTTCGACCTGCGGCAGGTTGTACTTCAGCGGCGCGAAGCTTTCGACGTTGCCGCTGACATTGACGCTGCCGACATCGGAGCCAAACTTGAAACTCAGATCATCGATGCGCTGCTCGGCGCGGTTCTTCTCGTCGTAGTGAACGACGGCGCTGGCGGCGGCTTGAATGTTGTTGATCGTCTGACCGTCGCGGCTAATCTGCGCTTTGTCAAAGTTGAGCGCGAGGTCGTGATTGATTTTGTCCACGAGGGCGCGCGGCTCGCGCGGCTTCAGCTTCAAGGTCAGCCCCGCCATGTCTTTGCCGGGGTCAAAGGGCAAGATGGCGTGGATGTTGCGCTGCAAGTCGTCGTAGTGGAACGCGGCATTGTTGACTTCAAACAGCGCGGTCAGAAAGGTGACGCCGCTCTTCTTTTCTTCTTCGCTGCTGGGCGGCGCGTGCAGCTTGTCGAGGTTCGAGCGTCCCTGCGCGTCCACGCTCATCCAGACTTCCGGCTGGTTGACGGCGACATGCGTAATATTGATCTCGCGGCGCAGGTAAGAGATCACCGAGAACTCGGCGGTCATCTGCTTGACCTTGCCGAACGGCTCGCGGGCGTCGCCGGCATAGAGCGTCACGTCGTCGAGCGTCACCTTGTAGCCGCGAAGGTCGAGGTGGGTGTTGCCGATTTCGGCGCGGATGCCGAAGTCGCTCAACGCATCAATCACCTGTGATTGCAGGTAGAGATCGAGCCGCCCGCTGCGAATGTAGAAGACGACGGCAATGAATAAAAGAAGAATGACCCCGAGTAAGGCGAGCGCGGCGATGAGTAGCTTTCTCCGCATAATGATGAACAAGGAGTCAGGAGTCAGGAGTCAGAAGTCAGAATGGATAAGGAAGTCGGCGGCAGCGAGTACGCTTATCGCGCTTCCACTTTTTATTCTGACTTCTGACTTCTGACTCCTGACTTCTACACCTTCGTCAGCAAATGGCCGAGTTTTTCGCGCCGAGCGCGCAGCACTTTTTCGTTCGACTCGTTGGGCTCCATCTCGATGGGCACGCGGTCGGTGATCTCCAGATCAAAGCCTTCGAGCGCCGCGCGCTTCACCGGGTGGTTAGTGATCAACCGCATCTTGCGGACGCCGAGGTCGTGGAGAATCTGCGCGCCGATGCCGTAATCGCGCGGGTCCATCTTGTGCAATCCGACGATGGCCGCTTCGGCTTCGACGGCGTCCTTGTTCTGCTCGTCCATCAAGCGATAAGCGCGCAGTTGATTGACCAGGCCGACGCCGCGCCCTTCTTGCTTGAGGTATAACAACACGCCGCGCCCTTCGTTGGCGATAATTTCAAGCGCGCGATGCAGTTGCCAGCCGGTGTCGTCCCTGAGCGAGCCGAAGACATCGCCAAGCACGCATTGCGAATGAACCCGCACCAGCAAGTCTTCGTCCGGCTCGATGTCGCCCATGACCAGCGCGAGATGCACGTCATTGTTAATGTCGTTGGTATAAGCCACTGCGCGAAACTCGCCGTAAACGGTCGGCACGCGCGCTTCGCCGGCGCAGTGGATCAACAGCTCGTGGGCCATGCGATAGCTGACCAGGTCGGCGACCGAAATGATCTTGATGCCATGCTGGATGGCGAACTCGCGCAACTGCGGCAGCCGCGCCATCGTGCCGTCATCGTTCATGACTTCGCAGATGACCGCCGCCGGCATCAACCCGGCGATGCGCGCCAGATCAACCGACGCCTCGGTCTGACCGGGCCGCACCAGCACGCCGCCTTTGCGCGCCCGCAGCGGAAAGATGTGACCGGGCCGCGCCAGGTCCGCCGGGCGGGTGCGCGGATCAACCGCGACCTGAATCGTCGTCGCGCGGTCGGCTGCCGAGATGCCGGTGGTCACGCCGCGTCGCGCTTCAATCGAGACACAAAAGGCGGTGCCGCGCGAGGCGGTGTTTTCGGCTTCCGAGACCTGCAAGGGAATTTGCAATGCATCCAGCCGCTCTTCGGTGAGCGGCAGACAGATCAGGCCGCGTCCAAAGCGCGCCATGAAATTGATGATCTCGGGAGTGACTTTTTCGGCGGCGCACGCCAGATCACCTTCGTTCTCGCGGTCTTCATCGTCCACGATGATGATCATGTGCCCGGCGCGAAATTCTTCGATAGCTTCGGCGACAGTTGCAAATGACATAAAGCGTCCTCAGAGGGTGTGGGGTGTCGGGTGATAGGTGTTAGGGAAGAGAGCGCCGCGTTGTCCGGCACCCATCACCCGACACTCCACACCTAACAGCCGATACCTGACACCCATTCAGTATCCCTTTTCCTTCAAGTATTCCAGCGACAGTTTCCCCGGCGCGGCGGCGGCGCGACCGGTCTGCTCAAGCAAGCGCTCGACGTACTTGGCCAGCACGTCCACTTCGAGGTTGACGCGGTCGCCGCTTCGGCGGTCGGCAAGTGTCGTCTCGCGCCAGGTGTGCGGAATAACCGCGACTTCAAACCAATCGTCGCCGAGTGCGGCGACCGTCAGGCTGATGCCGTCTACACAGATCGAGCCTTTCATTGCGATGTAGCGGCCCAGCTCGCGTGGGAAGCGAAAGCGCACGCGGTAGGCGTTGCCTTCCCGCGTCGTTGACATCAACTGGCCGGTGCCGTCAACGTGGCCCTGCACCATGTGGCCGCCCAGCCGTTCGCCGACGCCGAGGGCGCGTTCAAGATTAACTCGGCTGCCGGCGCGCAGCTCATTCAGGGTCGTGCGCCGCAAGGTTTCAAGCGAGGCGTCGGCGGTGAAGTAATCCGTGCCCATCTCTGTGACCGTCAAATCAACGCCGTCAATGGCAATCGAGTCGCCGATGCGCGTGCCTTCTAAAACCTTGCGCGCCGCAAAGACCAGGTAGGCGCCATCGGCGCGGCGCTCGACGCGGCGCACATGGCCTACTTCCATAATCAATCCGGTGAAGATGCCCATACTAGTCTTTGAATGTGAGACGCGCCCGAAAATATTCCGCTCGCACGGCGGCGAGCGGCGGGCGTGACAATTGCGGCGAAGTGCTGGCGAGCGTCGAATTCAAGCTCTCATCGTTTCCAATTCGAGAAGAATTACTTTTAAGCATTCCGACGATAACGACAATGAAGTTTAGCTGCGCGCTTGAATGATTTCAAGGACGCGCTCGATGACGCGGTTGAGGGGCATGGATGACGTATCAATGAGGATGGCATCGGGCGCTTTGACGAGCGGCGTCGCCTCGCGCTCGCGGTCGCGGCGGTCACGCTCGGCAAGCTCGGCCTTGATCTGTTCAATGCTGACTTCGCGCCCGCGCTCGCGCTCTTCGAGAAAGCGGCGCGCGGCGCGCACATCGGGCGCGGCTTCGAGAAAGAGTTTAACCTGCGCATCGGGGAAGACTTTGGTGCCGATGTCGCGCCCGTCCATGACGACGCCGCCGGCGCGGCTCATCTGGCGCAGCTTATGGACAACCGCCTCGCGCACTTCGGGGATGGTCGCGACAATCGAAGAGGCGCGGCTGGCGTCGGGCAGGCGGATGGCTTCGGTCACTTCGCGGCCATCGAGAAAAAC
Source organism: Blastocatellia bacterium (assembly GCA_035275065.1). Classification (NCBI taxonomy): domain Bacteria; kingdom Pseudomonadati; phylum Acidobacteriota; class Blastocatellia; species Blastocatellia bacterium. Next base: position 102,761 of record DATENM010000087.1, on the reverse strand, counting down.
CCGCAAGTGATCCGGGTCGCCTTCGAGCCGAATGTCGGCATCGCGGGCGATGCGGGCGACGGCCGCCGCGTCCGTGAGCGCCACGCCGCCGTCAAGCGCTTTGCGCCCGACGGCGCGATAGACCGCGCCCGAATCGATGAAGAGATAACCGAAGCGCCGCGCCAGCGCTTTGCCGAGTGTGCTCTTGCCGACGCCCGACGGCCCATCAATCGCGATGACCAGTTTGTCCATGCTATGCGTTTGCGGTTGCCAGGACATCACGAACGGCAGCCAGAGCGGTTTCGCAGTCCTGGCGTGTGACGTCATGGTGCGTCACCATGCGAAGCTCGCGGGGGTTGATGCCGATGGCCAGCACATCGCGCGCTTTCAGCCGCGCCATCCAGTCGTTAATGCTGATGCCGGTATCGCTGATGTCGAAGATGACGATGTTGGTGTGAGCCTTTTCGGGATCGATCTTCAGGCCGGGAATCCCGGCGATGCCTCTGGCTAAGAACTGCGCGTTGGCGTGATCTTCGGCCAGTCGCGCGGTCATCTTTTCAAGCGCGATCAGTCCCGCCGCCGCCAGCACGCCGACTTGTCGCATGCCGCCGCCGTACATCTTGCGCGCCGCCAGGGCGCGGTCAATGAATTCGCGCGAGCCGACGATGAGCGAGCCTACAGGCGCGCACAGCCCTTTTGAGAGACAGAACATCACCGAATCGAAGGGCCGTGCCAGCTCGGCGACGTTGCGATTCAAGGCGGTCGCGGCGTTAAAGATGCGCGCGCCGTCCAGGTGAACCGGCAAACCGGCTTCGTGAGCGCGATCACAAATCTCTTGCATGCGCTCTAAAGACAGCACGGAACCGCCGGCGAAGTTATGCGAGTTTTCGATGGCCACCAGCCCTGTATATGCCAGGTAATACGCGGCGCGCGGGCGCAAGGCGGCGGCAATCGTCGGCCAGTCGAGCAGCCCGTCTTCGCCGCGCACGGGCCGCGCCAGCAAGCCGCTGAGCGCCGCCATCGCCGCCAGCTCGGCGTTAAAGATATGACTGCGTTCTTCACAGATGACTTCCTGGCCGGGCCGTGTGTGCAGGCGCAGGCAGATTTGATTGCCCATTGTGCCGGAGGGCACAAACAGCGCCGCCTCTTTGCCTAGCATGGCGGCGGCCATCTCTTGCAGGCGATTGACGGTGGGGTCTTCGAGAAAAACGTCGTCGCCGACTTCGGCGCGGGCCATCGCCTCGCGCATCTCCGGCGTCGGTTTGGTGACCGTGTCGCTGCGCAGATCGATGAAGCTCATGCGTGCTCCTCATTGCCGTGAAGGATTGATCGGCAATCATAGCACGCGGCCCGCCTGCGGCGGGAAGTAAAAAGTAAAAAGTAAAAAGGCAAAAGTAGCTGGAGCGCATGGCAATTTCTGCGCCGCTACTTTTGCCTTTTTACTTTTTACCTTTGCCTTGCGGCTGAGCCAGCGGCTCAGCCGCTGAAGCCGCCGCGGGTGAGCTTGACCTGGCCGTTGACGCCGTTGACGATGATCGGCGTGCCGCCGGCGCCAATCTTGGCGCGGAAGTTATTGCGTTCGAGCTTGCCCATCACGGTGACATTCGGCACGTCGGCGTTGACGCGGCCATTGATGCCAGTGACTTCGACATCGGCGTTGAGGTCTTCGGCGAATTGCATTTCGACGCCGCCGTTGATGCCGCTGACGTGGATGCCGCGCTCGCTCAGACGGAGGATGCTCACTTTGACGCGCCCATTGATGCCCGACAGGTTGGCATAGCCGACCGCCTGCGCGACTTCGACCGCGCCATTAATGCCGCTGATCGTCACAGGGCCTTCGATAGCCCCGACCGTGGCGCGTCCATTGACGCCGCTGACGTTCAGCTCGATCTGCCGCGGCAGGCGCAGCGTGACTTCGTGGCGCACTTGATGGTCGCCGGAGTCGTGGTTCTTTTCTTCGCCGCGCACCACCAGGCCGCCCGCCGTCTGCTCGACAAAAATCTTGTGATAATTCAGGTCATCGCGGTTGCGCGCCTTGCGGACGACGTGAACCTCGGCGGTCGCTCCATTGCCGGTTTCGATATCTACTGTGCCGTTGACGCCGCGCACTTCGACGCGCGCCCCCGAAGCCAGCGTGAAGGTCTGGTTGATTTCGTCGCGTTCGCTGAATGATTCGTCATTGTCGCGAGTATGCCGTTGCGCGTTGGCCGCCATCGGTACGATGAGCAGCGCGACAAGGGCGACGAGGGAGAGCAGCAGGGATCGGTTTTTCATTTTCATACCTCTTTCAATAGTTGTGCGCCTGCCCTTGTCGGGCGGGCTTGCGGGTCATTTACAAACCTTCAACGCGTCGGCTTTCGCCTTGGCCAACTGCACGCCGCCGCTGAAAGAATCAAGGGTAAGCTGGGTACTGCCGTCGCCGAATCGCCCGACGAGTCGGCGGTTGGTCGAACCGCCCGACGCCTGCGATTCCAGCTTCAATGGGAATGCCGTATCGATTTCGCCGTTATAGGTCGTCAAGGTCGCCGTGAATCCCGGCGCGTCCGGCTGAATGTGCATCTCGATGGCACCGGAGATCGATTTGAGCCGATAGCGACCGCCGTTGCGGATCCGCCCGGTGAAGCTCACTTCGCCGCTGGTGCTGATGGCTTCAATGTCGCCGCCGACGCCGACCAGTTCAATGGCGCCGCTCACGGTATTGACTTCGGCGCGTCCCTTGATGCATTGCGCGGTGACATCACCGACCGTCATATTGGCGCGCAGATCGCCGGCGGCGTTCTGCACGTTGAGGCTGCCGTTGGTCGCCGCCGCATCAACCGCGCCGCCGATGTTTTCAAACGTCAGGTCGCCGTTGGTGCTGCGGGCGACGGCGTCGCCCTTGATCTCGCGGGCGGTGATATCGCCGTGGCGCGTCGAGGCTTTCAACGAGGCGACGCGGACGACGGTGATGGCGCCGTTGTTGGTGTTGACCGCGACCGGCGCTTCCATGCCGCTCACCTGGATGTCGCCGGTGGAACTCTCGACGGCATCAATGGTGACGTAGCGCGGCAGCTTGACATAGAGGTTGATTTCGTGGGCGGCGCGGCGAACCATCGTCACCGGCACATAAATCAGCACCTTCGGATTCGCTTCGTCGCCGCTGTTCTGCGCCTTGACCGGGTAGGGGCCTTCGTCGCTGGTGGCAGAGGCTTCGAGCGTGTCGCCATCCACGCCGTTGATGTGGATGTTAACCCTCTGGCTGGTGACGGCGACGCGCACATTGCGCGCCACCTTCATCGACAGCGGCGTCACCTGTTCCTGGCCGGGGAGCGGCATGACATAAACAGAAGCCGGCGGGCGCGGCGTGGCCGCCCGAGGCGTGGCCGGCACCGCTTTCGGGGCAGGCTTTGCCTTGACGGATGGCCGGGTCGTTGCCGGCGGTTGCGGCGTTTCCTGCGCCAGCGCCGCGCCGCTCGTCATCGCCATCACCAAAATTAAAATTGTAAGAAGTCTTCTAAACATAGCGGTCAGAGGTTTCTCGTTTCTGGTTCGCTAGTTTCTAGTTCCCGAACCAGAGAACAGAAACCAGGGACCCGAAACCAAGTCTTAATCGAGTGACATTGCCCGCAGGGTATCCACCTTCTTAGCATAAGCGCCGAGCAGGTATTGCAAAGCGACCGGGTCATCCGGGTTACGGCGGACGATCTGCCGGGTCTCCTGAATGGTGCGGTCAATGTCGGCCAGCGCCGAGTCGAAACGCGCCAGCACCGTCGGGTCGATCTGCGAGCGGCGACGGCTAACGTCCTGGGATAAGATGGCAATGGCCGCCTGATATTTCTGCTCGGCTTCGCGCACCAGCTTCATCGGGTCGGGCGGCGCTTGCGGCTTGTTGACCGCGAGCTGTTTTTGCGGGGCCGGCTTCGGCGCTATCGCTGTCGGCCTGCCGTCATTTGTCCCGGTTGCGTGTTCAGGTTTCTCTGCCAGTTCACGGCCCGTTTCGTCGGTGCCGGTCTGCGGCGGTGTCGGCGCGGCTTCGTTCTTATTGCCGATGCCGGGTTGGTTCGAGTCCTTCGCAAGCGATGACGGATTGCCGGGGCTGCGAGATTGTAGATAACTCATCACCACGACGGTGAGGCCGATGGCCAGCACGACCAGCGCCGCGGCAAATGCCGGGCTGATGTGCGGCATCGCGAAGAACCCCTTGAGCCGGTCGCGCCACCCTGGCGTCGGCGGCGCGATGGGCGTCGTTGACTTCTCGGCTTTGATGCGCGCTTCGATGCCGGCCCACAGCGCCGGCGTCACTTCGAGGTTGCGCTCGTAGCGCGCGAATAGCTCTTGCTCCTGCCGCAGCTCGGCAAGGATTGCGGCGCACGCCGTACAGCCCGCGAGGTGGGCGCGGACTTCAGCCGCGTGCCTGACCTTCAGCTCGCCGTCGAAGTATTCTTCAAGTATTGGTTGGCACACTTCACAATTCATAGCCCGCCCCCAGATAAGGGCTGATGCGCCGTTTCATCTCGGCGCGCGCCCTGTGCAGGTCCGTCTTCAGCTTGGCGATGGAAAAGCCGGTGATCTCGGCGATCTCTTCATAGCTGCGCTGCTGAAAAATCTTCAGCGTGAAGACCATGCGTTTGTCTTCGTCGAGCGCCGCGAGCGCCGTGCCGATGACGCCGCTCAATTCCTTGTCCAACAATTCACGATCCGGCGGCAGTTTATCATCTTTCAGCTCAAACACGCCGTCGGCATCGATCTCGACGCGCTGGTCGTCGCGCTGGCGCGAGCGCAGCGATTCGCGGGCGACGTTCTTGGCGATGCCGAACAGCCAGGTCGAAAGCTTGGCGTTATCCTGCAAGCCGCCGAGATTCTTATATGCTCGCACGAACGTCTCCTGCATCAGTTCTTCGGCCAGGTCGCGCCGGCCGACCATATCGTAGATGAAACTGATAATGGGCCGCGAGTAGCGCTCGAAGATCAGACGGAAGGCGTCGTCGTCGCCGCGCCGCGCGCGCGCGGTTATGTCGTCTGCGCTCTGCATCCTTGCACCGGCGCGTGCACCCATCAAGCTCACTAAGCTGGCCGCCTCCGTCATTTCGACTTCACCCTCAGTTCGCCTAGTTAGTGGCACGCGCGACGAAAAAGTTTCAGCGCCGGCTATATTTTATCCAAAAAAGGGTTGGGCACCGCAGCCGGCGGCGCTGCGACCATCATACATCATTTCGACGCCGCGGCTGGCTTTTTGCGCCGCGGTTTGTTACATAGCTCTTGCCTGCGACTCACTGTTTGGCTTGGGCGAGACGGTTCGATCAACTAAAATCAGACCCCGGAACAGGGGAGAAGCCATGCAAACCTACGATTTGATTGTCATCGGTTCAGGCCCGGCAGGGCAGCGCGCCGCCATCCAGGCGGCCAAGCTCGGCAAGCGCGTCGCCCTCATCGAAAAGCGCGAAGTGGTCGGCGGCGCCTGTATCAATACCGGCACCATCCCCAGCAAGACGATGCGCGAAGCCGTCACACACCTGTCAGGCTACCGCTATCAGGGCATCTACGGCATGAACTACCGCGTGAAAGAGAAGATCACCATGGCCGACCTCTCTTTCCGCGTCCAGCACGTCATTAAGACGGAGGTTGACGTGACGCAGGCGCAGTTGTCGCGCAACGAGGTCGAAATGCTTTTCGGCGCGGCCAGCTTCGTTGACCCGACGCACCTGCTGGTCGTCAACTCACGCGGCCAGTCAGAGCTTGAGGCCCACAACATCATCATCGCCACCGGCACCAAGCCGGCCATCTCGGCGACGGTGCCGATCAATGGGCGGACGATCATCAGCAGCGATCAGATACTCGACATTCCGGCGATTCCTAAAACTCTGATTGTGGTCGGCGGCGGCGTCATCGGCGTCGAATACGCCAGTATGTTTGCGACGCTCGGCGTGCGCGTCATTCTGATTGAAAAGATGCCGCGCCTGCTCGGCTTCGCTGACCAGGAGATTGTCGAGGCGCTCTGCTATCACTTGCGCGACAAGCGCGTCACCCTGCGCCTGAACGAGAGCGTCGAAAGCGTCGAAGAGACGCCCGAAGGCGCGGTGGTCGCCAATCTGGAAAGCAAGAAACGCATCTCCGGCGACATGCTGCTTTACGCCGTCGGCCGTCAGGGCAACGTCGAAGATTTGAACCTTGCCGCCGCCGGGCTTGAGGCCGATTCGCGCGGGCGCATCCATGTGGACGAGAATTATTGTACGGGCGTAGCGAACATCTATGCGGTCGGCGACGTGATCGGCTTCCCGTCGCTGGCTTCTGTATCGATGGAGCAGGGAAGGATTGCCGCGGGCCGCGCCTGCGGCGTCGAGCTGGACACCGAGCCGGCGAATTATCCTTACGGCATCTACACGATTCCGGAAATCTCTTTCGTCGGCAAGACCGAAGAGCAACTGACGGAGGAGGACGTGCCTTATGAAGTCGGCGTCGCTTATTATCGCGAGATCGCTCGTGGCCAGATTCAAGGCGACACCACAGGCCGGTTGAAGATCATCTTCCACCGCGACAGCAAAGAGATTCTCGGCGTCCACATCATCGGCGAAGGCGCTTCAGAGCTGCTGCACATCGGCCAGGCGGTCATGGTTTTGAAGGGCACGGTCGAATACTTCGTCAACACGGTATTCAACTACCCGACGCTCGCCGAATGCTACAAAGCGGCGGCATTCAACGGGCTGAACAAGCTGACGAGACTGTGAGACAGAGTGACAAGTGACAAGTGACAAGACGATGTCGCTCCATTTCCTGGCGAGTCGTCGTCTAAGGCCAGTTCTTTCTTGTCACTTGTCACTTGTCACTTGTCACCAGGAGAAAGCTTATGGGACTACAGATCGGCGTTTTGGCGGCGGAGCATATCGCGGCGGGCGCGGTCGAACATCACGCGATTGTCGGCGGCATCCGGCGCTTTCCCGACCAGAGTGATAAAGATTATCTGGCCGAGATGCCTGCCGAAGAGATCGCCCTGCGCATCGTCGAAGAGGTGCAGATTGCCCGCGAAGGACAGACGGTTGATTGTCTGGGCGTCGGCTTTCCCGGCATTATCCGCGACGGCGTCATTGAAGAGTCGCCGAACCTGTCGCAGATGAAAGGTCAGAACTTCAGCGTGTTGCTTGCCGCGCTGCTTGAGCGCGCCGGCATCAGCGCGCCGGTGCACCTGCTCAACGACGCTGACGCCATGGCCGCGGGCATCGCCGCCGAGCGTCGCCAGCTCGACCGCGTCGTGCGCGTCTGGTTCCTGGGCAGCGGCATCGGCTATGGCCGCTACCCGCAGGCGGGCCTGATCGGCGAAGGCGGCCACACCGTGGTCACGCTCGACCCCAAGGAGAAGTTCTGCCAGTGCGGCGGCGTCGGCCACCTGGAAGGCATTATGGGTTACCGCGCCATGCGCCGGCGCTTTCTCGACATGGAGCCGGATGAAGTATTTGAAGAAGCGCGAGCCGGTGACGCGCGCTGCGTGGCCTTCGTCGAGCTATGGCACAGGGCGCTGGCGGCGGCGACGGCGACGAGCATCCATTACGAAGGGCCGGGCAAGTTTTACATTTCGGGACCCGACTCGCGCTTCGTGCAGACCGAGATGTTGCAAATCTACCTGCGCGACATGGTCAAGATGAGCTCGCTTCAGGGCAGCGCCATCGAAGTGATCCCGACCAGCGACGAGATCGCCATTGTCGGCGCGGCGGTGAGCGCCGCACAAACCATGTGCGCCCGCGGCTAGGTGCTGGTCTTTAGATGCTGGACGCGTTATGCCTACGATTTTGAATACAGGCCCGTACCGCATCTACTTTTACAGTCACGAGCCTAATGAGCCGCCACATGTTCACGTAGATCGTGACGCGCAGTCTGCGAAGTTCTGGTTGAATCCTGTAAGTCTTGCGCGTAACCTTGGCTTTAGCGCGAAGGAGTTGCGACGCATTGAGGAAATAGTCACCGATCATCAAAGCGACTTTCTGGAGAGATGGAATGGGTATTTTGGCGCTAGCGGCTGACGAGCGAGTCGCTGATGTAAAGATAACTGAAGACGAACTGAGCGTGCGCCTGTGGGACGGGCGGACGATTTCTGTCCCTTTGAGCTGGTATCCACGTTTATTGAACGCCACGGAAGAGCAACGAAAGAACTGGCGAATTATCGGCGGCGGCTATGGCATTCACTGGGAGGATGTTGATGAAGACCTAAGCACGGAAGGCTTGCTACGCGGAGCACCTGCACCCCGCTAGGCCCAAACCAAAGGGGAGTGTTTTCTCCTAACCACAAGAATCGCTCTCCCGATGAGAGAGAGTACTTCTGCTGTAGCGAAGAGCGTTGAAACTGAAAGTGGGGAAAATATCTCGGACTACGACCAGACAATTAACTTTGAGATGATTTCTTCTTCCCGCTCGCGTTCAATCTTCGGTAGCGCCAAGCTCACCTGAATATGGGCATAAGCCATTGTCGGCGCGGCGGTGAGCGCGGCACAAGCGGCGTGCGGGCGCGCTTGAACGGCTCATCTATTCTATTCGCCGGCGAAAGCCTGTAGCGCCTCCTCGGCTGGGATCGTGACGACGCGCCCGTTCACGACGATCAGCTCATTCTGCTGAAGCCGCGACAGGGCGCGTGAAACGACTTCGCGCACGGTGCCGATCCGCGCCGCGATCTGCTGGTTGGTTAAGACCAGCTCAAAGACGACTTCCTTACCTGTGCGCCTGCCATGCGCCCGCGCCTCGTCGAGCAGCAATCGCGCCAGGCGCTCGTCCACTTCATGCAGCGAAAGCGATTCGACCAGCTCGGCGCAGCGGCGCAGCCGCGTGGCCAGCAATTTGAGGGTCGCCAAAGCGATGTTCGGGTGGCTCAGACATAACTTGCGCACGTCCCGCTTGTCTATGAAGAGGATGAGCGAGTCCTCATTGGATCAATATGGGAGCCGTTGCCATCACGACGCTCGCCGGGGCGCGGCTGATCCTTGCCGCCCCCGATTGGACGCTGCTCGGCGAGACGCTGCCTTTCCTCAAAGGGTTCACGCTATTCTTCTGGGCGGCGGGCACATGGTGGATACCCCTGCTGGTCATCCTCGGAATCTGGCGGCACGTTTACAAGCGCCTGCCGCTGACCTACGAGCCGCAGTACTGGGGAATGGTCTTTCCTTTAGGCATGTACACAGCCTGTACCTTCCAGTTATCAAAAGCGATCAACTTCGAATCCTTGCTGTTGATCCCCCGCTACTTTATTTATGTGGCGCTCGCCGCATGGCTGTTGGCGTTCGTTGGGCTGGTGCGTGGCCTGCTGTTCAAGCAAGCCTGAGCTTAAGCGGCGATGGAGGCCGGCAGCGCGCGCTTGTGCTAGACTGCCAGCGCCAGAGGCATTCGTTTGCGTTTGCCCTGTGGCGCAATCTAACAGATTGCGCCACCTACAAAGGAGAGCGTGTATGATTCGCTACCTTTACTTGCTGCTGTGCGTCTTAGGCGTCGCCCTGCCGAACTCGCAGTTGCTGCCCTTCTTGCGCGAGCATGGGATGAACCTCCCTCTGTTCGTCGAGCAGTTATTTGCCAACCGAATCTCCGGCTTATTTGGTCTTGACGTTATCGTTTCTTCGCTGGTGCTGTGGGTCTTCGTGTATACCGAAGGCCGCCGCCGGCAGATGAGACATCTCTGGTCGTACGTCGTCTGCAACCTGCTCTTGGGCTTGTCGCTCGCCTTACCGCTGTTCCTCTACGTCAGAGAGAAGCGGCTGCATGAGAAGCGCGGCGCGGCGGCAATGCCTTAGAGCAGCTTTCGGTTGCCTATGACCTGGGAGCGCGTGCATCTTGCCCGCCGGTATTGCGCATGCGAAAGCTTGCGGGCGAGACGCCCGCGCTCCCAGGCTACACCCGATTGATAACCGCTCTCCAACTTACTTACCTGAGAGCCTGGCCAGCGCCGCATCACACTCGGCGATCTTCGCCGCCTCTTCTTCGGGCACGCCATACTCGACGCTGGCGAACTCGCCGCGCTCTTTCAAGTCTTTCAAAATATCATAGCTGTGTTGATAACCGTCGCGCGCCGCCCGCCAGTGATCGGCCTGACGGCTCGGCTGTCGCTCGCGCCCCGCCATCGTCACATGAATCTGGCCGAGTATTGAATAGCTCGACGAAAGCAATCCGCGATACTCGGCGTTCGTCGGGTTGACTTCGCTAAGCACGGCGATGATCGCGCGCGCCTCTTCGGCAACCGTCAGGGCTTGCGCCCCCTTGCCGTTCAGCGCCAGCGCCAGGCCCAGGTGGATATGACCGTAAGCCATCTCGGCGCGCGCGAATTCGTTGTACGGCTCGTTGACGGCGAAATACCTGTAGATCGCCGCGGCGCGCTCGATGGCCCGCAAGGCTTCGGCGTATTGATTGAGCTTGAGCAGGGCGCGGCCCAGGTTGATCTGCGCCGAAGCGACGTTACGCCGCGCCTGCGCGTCTGCCGGGTCGGCGGCGGCGACCGGCTCCATGATGGCGGCGGCGCGGCGATAACTTTCCGCCGCGGCGCGCGGGTTGCCCGCGTGCATATGCACGTCGCCGATGTCCTGGCAGGCCTTCGCCAATGACTTTTGGAATTCTGGATTGTTTGGCTCGGCGGCGGCGATCTGCTCGTCAATCCGCAGAGCTTTTTGAAAGGTATCGAGCGCGCCGGCAAGCTCGCCGCGCTCGCCCTGCGCCTGGCCGAGCAGGGTCAGCGTCGCCGACATATCGTGACGCACGCCTTTGTCGTCGGGGTAAGCGGCCATCAGCCGTTCGCCGAGCGCCTGGCCCTTGCGCAGGCTCTCAAGCCCGGCGTTGAGGTCGCCGGTTTCCGCCAGCGCATAAGCCAAATTGCGATAGCCGGCCCATAGCTCGCGGCTCGTCGGCAGGTCGAGCCGATCACCTTCAGCCATCCCTTCGATCAGGCGTATGCCCTCGTGATAGGCTTCCTGAGCCAGTTTCGTGTCGCCTGTGCGCCAGCCGATGTCACCGATGCGCAGATAACTGACGGCCAGAGCGCGCCGATCATCGTCGCTATCCGGGTGCTTCCTTGCCAGTTCGGCGCGAATGGCCTGCGCTTTCTGATAACTGATGAGCGCGCCGGCAGGGTCGCCGAGGTTAGCGAAAAGTGGGTTGCCCTGCACGTCGCCGACTTTCTGGTAAGCCGTCGCCAGCTCGCGCTGCAATGACGAATCGCTGCCGCCTTCGCGGGCGAGATCGTCCAGGTATTCGAGCGCCCGCCGGACGACCAGCTCGCGCGCCGGTGTCGAGCCCGGCAGGTCTTTGATGGCGTCATGGAACTCGAACAGAAACGAGCTTGCCAGATGCCGCACATCGTTGAAGCGGCGCTCGGCGCGGGCGCGTTGTTGCAAGGTCATGACCGCGCCGGCAATCAGCGAAGCGAGAATGAGCACGGCGGCGAGCATCCCTGCGCGGTGCCGCCTGACGAATTTCGCCGTGCGGTAAGTGAGCGTGTCTTTGCGAGCGATGACCGGGCGGCCATCAAGGTGGCGGCGAATGTCGTTGGCCAACTGGTCAACCGAAGCGTAGCGCCGCGCCGGCTCTTTGCGCATCGCCATCAGCACGATGTTGTCGAGATCGCCTGCCAGCCGCCGGCGCAGCTTTTCGGGATTGCTGTCGCGCGTCCGGCTGATGGTTTCAGGCGTCACCTGAATGGTTCCGGTGCCGTCTGCAAGCGGGTAGGTTTCGACGCGCCCGACGACGGTGCTGGGTCGCTGCGGCTCTTCTTCGCAGACGACGCGGGCCACTTCAAGCGGCGTGCGATTGCTGATCCGGTAAGGGCGGTGGCCCGTCAGTAATTCGTACAACAGGACGCCGAGCGAATAGACATCGCTTGCCGTCGTGATGGCTTCGCCCTTGACCTGTTCGGGGCTGGCGTATTCCGGCGTCATCAAGCGCACGGCGACGGCGGTGGCTTCAATCGTGTGCGCCACCAGATCAGGATTCAAGAGCTTGGCGATGCCAAAGTCGAGCAGCTTCGGTATGCCATCGGCGGTCACCAGGATGTTTGACGGCTTGATGTCGCGGTGGATGACGAGGTTCTGGTGCGCGTAATGGATGGCGGCGCAGACCTTTTGAAAGAGCCGCAAGCGTTCGACGGTTGATAGCTGTTGCTCGTCGGCATATTGGTTAATGGGCCGTCCTTCGATGTATTCCATCACGAAGTAAGGCCGGCCATCCGCCGTGGTGCCGCCGTCTAAGAGGCGGGCGATGTTCGGGTGGTTGAGCGCGGCGAGGATTTGCCGCTCGCTCAGAAAGCGCCGCACCACGAACTCTGAATCCATGCCGCGCTTGATGAGCTTGATGGCGACCTGTTGCTTGAATTCGCCGGTGTCGCGCTCGGCCAGATAGACCGCGCCCATGCCGCCCTGGCCGATGCGTCGCAGGAGGCGATAAGCGCCGATGTGTGTGTCGTCGAGGAGCCTCTGCTGTTCGTTTGCCGATAGCGCGATGGTGTCGGCGTCCTGCATAAAAGCCGTCGGCCCTTCGGCATTCGTCACGCCCTGGAATTGACCCGACGCCTCGCGTATGGCGATGGTCGTTTCGACGTCGAGGCGCAGCCCTTCATCTGTGCAAGCGCGGTCGAGGTAGGCCGTGCGCTGGCCGGGCGCGAATTGCAGCGCCGCTTCGACGATCTCGCTGATCCGCCGGTCGCGGTCGGTTAGGATTTCGGATTCCATACAACTACACAACTATAAATGGCCCAAGCCGTCAGCTTCAAGTGTGGCCGCAAGGGCAGTAGGGTCTATTCATTCTCCGGACTTAAACCGCCAAGACGCCAAGGCCGCCAAGAGAAGACAGAGCTTTTCTTGGCGGTCTTGGCGTCTTGGCGGTTCATCCCCCAATGGTTATTCGAGAATGAATAGGCCCTGGCAAGGGCAGGGAAACGTCGGACGTGACGGACTGGAAACGCGGCGATGGCGATGCGATGTTGTCTAGAATCGCCGCGCGGGGATAAACTTCTATTACCGATGGCCGCGGAATCACCAGACAAACAGCAATGCGCGGGGTGCGGCGCGACACTGGCCGCGAACCTGCGCTACTGCGTCAACTGCTATCGCCCGGTGGCGGGTGCCCGCCCATCGCGGGCGCACGTCGAGACGGCTCGGCAAGTAGAGACCACGCACCGCCCCGACCCGACGACGGTTTTTCTACCCGAAGTTCATGAAGCCAACTTGCGCCGCGCCCGCCGCCGCAAGCGCGCCGCCATCATTTCTGCAACCGTCATCCCGCTCGCCGCCGCCGCCATCGCCACCTGGCTGGCGCTGACGCATCAATCGCCCGAGCAGCGTCAGTCGCTGGCGCGCAGCGAGATGGCCCGCCGCGAGTTACGCCTGATGGCCGAGGCGCTCGAACACTTTCGCAATGACATCGGGCGTTACCCGACGGGCGTCGAAGGGCTGCATGGCCTGATCAACCGCCCGGCGGCCTTCAGGCCGAGCGACGACGCGCGGGTCAATCAGTGGCTCGGGCCGTACATGGAGCGGCTGCCCGAAGTTGACCCGTGGGGCAACGATTATGTCTACGAGGTGACCGAAGCGGGGCAGGGATTCTTGCTCTACTCGCACGGGCCGGGGGGCGAAACCGGCTCTGATGGCCAGTTCCAGGTGACCTCGTCGGGGCAGGCGCGGGAGTAATCACTAATTCCGCCGCCTTCCCGGAAGCGGTTTCCCGGCAAAATCGCCAGGCGCTGATCGCCGAGGTCGCCGCTTGGAAAGAACGCCTGGGCAATACGCCGGTAATCCGTTGAGTGTTTGCTCCGAGAAACGGCTATAATGAAAAACACAGGGCGATGATGATCAAGACGATTCGAGTGGGCGACACCATCGGCTTCAGGACGTTCTCGAAGGCCATCCGTTACGGCCAAGTCGTCGAGCTAGTGATGCGCGGCAAGGAGGGCCGCCCTTCGCGCCGTGATGAAATCAACGTCCGGCTCAAGCCCGACGGTCACGTCGTGATGGTGCAGCGCTGGCGCATCGCCGAGCGTTACGACGGCAAAAAGTTATGAGGTTCTTTAACGCAACGAATCCAGCAATGCGGCGCGCGGTGGTCTTTACGGCACTGACCTGTGCGCTGCTACTCCCCTTTGACGCCGAGGCGCAGAAGCGCAAGAAGAAGCCGCCGCGCAATCCGCCAGGCGAGCTTGCTCAGCGCATCGCCAAAGCCAAAGATGAAGTTGTCGCCGCGGCCCAGAATTATAAAGAGAGCCTCGGCAAGCTGCTGGTCTTTCAAGAAGGCGATGTGAAAACGGCCAGCGAAACCGTTGAGAAGCGCAAGGCGCTGGTTGAGCAGCAGATCGTTTCAAAGCGCGAGCTTGAAGAGAGCGAGCGCGCGCTTGCCGCCGCGCAAGCGAAAGTCACCGAGACGCGACGCCAGATGACCGAGGCCGATCAGTTGATCGCCGAAGCCACCGCCGAAAAACAACTGGCCTTGATGCCGCCGCCGCGCGTCGGCACGACGGTCAGCAACGCGGTGCTCATCCGCTACAGCGGCGCGCACTGGGCGCTCACGGATTCGGCAAAAGTCCAGAGCTTCTTCGTCGGCCAGTTTCACCACGCCCTGCCCATCAGCGCCTTTGGGCAGACCGCCACGCATACACATCTCGGTTTCGATCACAGCAATGCGATGGACGTTGCCGTCCATCCCGACAGCGCCGAAGGGCAGGCGCTGATGGCTTACCTGCGCAGCCAGGGGATTCCCTTCATCGCCTTTCGCCAGGCCGTGTCAGGGTCGGCCACCGGCGCGCACATCCACGTCGGCTACCCTTCACACCGCTTCAAGTGAATGCGCGCTACGCGCGAAGGCAAAGGTGAAAAGTAAAAAGGCAAAAGGTCGGCAGGGGATTCAATAAATCGCCTCAGGCTACCTCTTAATCCGGCTCCAGCCTTTTGCCCTTTGCCTTTTGCCTTTTGCCTTCCTCGTGCTATCCTCTCGTCACCCGTTGGCGTGGTCGATCATCAACGCGAGAGCATGAGCATGAAGATCAAGATTTTGCTGACAGCCGTCATGGCCCTGGCGCTGGCCATCGGCATCGGCGGCAAGGCCCGTCCGTCGTCAGCCGCCGCGATCACCAAAGCCGCGCAACAGTTTCTCGCCTCCTTGACCGCCGAGCAGCGCGCCAAAGCACTCATGGAGTTTAATGACGAAGAGCGCTTCAACTGGTTCTACGTGCCGCGCGCCCGGCGCGGCATCCCGCTCAAAGAACTCGACGATCATCAGCGCCGGTTAGCCCAGGACTTCCTCAAGGCAACGCTCAGCCAGCGCGGCTATTACAAGGCGACGACCATCATGGAGATCGAGCTGGTGCTGCGCGAGATGGAATCGCCAACACCCGGCGATGCCGCCACCGCCGCGCGCCGTGATCCGGCGCTCTATTACTTTTCTTTCTTCGGCCAGCCTTCGGATAAAGCCGCCTGGGGCTGGCGCATCGAAGGCCATCACCTGTCGCTCAATTTTACGGCGATCAATGGCCGCGTTGCCGCCACGACGCCGAGCTTCTTCGGCTCGAACCCCGCGGAAGTCCGCCAGGGGCCGCGCCGCGGCTTGCGCGTCCTGGCCGCCGAAGAGGACATCGCCCGCGAGCTGCTCCATACGTTCAGCGACGCGCAACGCGCCAAAATTATCTTTCAAGCCGACGCTTTTTCCGACGTCGTTACGACCAATGCCAAGCGTGTGGATCCGCTGGCGCCGGTCGGCATCCCCGCCAGCCAATTCAATGCGCAACAGATGAGCCTGCTGGTGCGCTTGCTTGAAGAGTACGCCGGCGCGATGCCGGCTGATCTGGCGACGCAGCGCATGGAGAAAGTAAGGCAGGCAGGCTTAGAAAAAATCTGGTTCGGCTGGGCCGGCGGCACAGAGCTGGGGCAGCCGCATTATTACCGCTTGCAGGGGCCGACGTTTGTCATCGAATACGACAATACGCAGAACAACGCCAATCATGTCCACAGCGTGTGGCGTGATTTTCAGGGCGATTATGGCCGAGACTTGCTGCGCGAGCATTACTTGAACGCGCCGCACCATCATTCGCATTGAGCGGCGGCAAACTTCATAAAGAGCGATGAACTCTTCGGCAGAGCAAATGAACGTCGGCACCGAGTGGATGATCGATGCGCGCGGTTGCAAGTCAGAGCCGCTCGCAGACCTCTGTCACATGCGCCGGTTGTGCGAACGGATCATCCGCGAGCTTGATCTGAAAGTGATCGGCGACGGCCAGTGGCATCAGTTCGCCGCGCCGGGCGGCGTCACCGGCCTTTACCTGCTGACCGAATCGCACCTTGCCTGTCACACCTATCCTGAGCTTGGCGTTGCCACCTTCAATCTCTACTGCTGCCGCCCGCGCCCGCGCTGGCTGTGGGAAGCGCGCTTGCAAGCGATGCTCGGCGCGGCCAGCGTGAGCGTAAAATGTTTCACTCGCGAGGCGGTCGGTAATGATGCTGTGCCGGCTGACAACGCCCTCGCCATCCATGAGGTGGCCAACCCGTGAGCCCTGTGCAAGCATCCTGCCCGGCCTGTGGCGCGCCGATTCAATTTAAGATCGGCTCGTCCGTCGTCGTCGTCTGCGAGTATTGCAACTCGGTCGTGGCGCGCGGCGACCGCCGGCTCGAAGACCTCGGCAAGATCGCCGATCTGGTCGAAACCGGCTCGCCCTTGCAAGTCGGACTGCGCGGCGTCTATCGCGGTGCCGCTTTCGAGCTGACGGGCCGCGCCCAGCTCGGCCACGCTGCCGGCGGCCTCTGGGACGAATGGTACGCCGCCTTTCAAGATGGCCGCTGGGGCTGGCTGGCCGAAGCGCAGGGCCGCTTCTATCTCACCTTTCCCGGCAGCATCCCGCAGCAAGCCTTGATCGAGCCATTCGACACGCTTGAGCTGGGCGAGCCGGTGCCGTCGCTGCCGCTGCAAGTGCCGTTGATCGTCGCCGAAAAAGGCACGGCGCGCATGCTCGGCGCTAAAGGTGAGATACCTTACAAAGTCACGCCCGGCGAGCAGTACGAGTACGCCGACCTGTCGGGGCCGCACGGCGAGTTTGCGACGCTCGATTACAGCGAGCAGCCGCCGCTGGTCTTCATCGGGCGCGAGCTGCATCTGTCGGAGCTTGGCTTTCCGCCCGACGTTGTGCCGCCCGAGCATGAGTTTCGCCGCGTCGGCGCCACGCAGCTCAACTGTCCACAGTGCGGCGGGCCGCTTGAGCTGCGCGCCCCCGACAAGTCCGAGCGCGTCACCTGTCCTAATTGCAGCTCATTGCTCGACGTCAGCCAGGGCAAGCTGGCGTTCCTTAAAGCGCTCGACCCGCGCGTCAAGCCCATGATCCCGCTCGGCTCCATAGGCCAGTTCAACGGCACGCGCTTTATGTTGATCGGCTTCATGGTTCGCAGCGTCGAATTCGAAGGCGTCCGCTATTACTGGGAAGAGTACCTGCTCTACGAGCCGCAGGTCGGCTTTCGCTGGCTGGTGCGCAGCGACGACAACTGGAACTTTGTCGAAACGGTGCCGCCCGCCGCTGTCACGACGTCAGGCAATCGCGCCGTGACCTATGAGGGCAAACGCTTCAAGCTCTATCAAGACGCCGCGGCGCGCGTCGAGCATGTTTACGGCGAGTTCTACTGGAAGGTGATGACCGGCGAAGTCGTGCGCGCCGCCGATTACATCGCGCCGCCGTTGATGCTATCGCTGGAGACCAGCCATACCGTCGAAGCGCCGCCCGATGCGAAGGCGAAGAAGCCGGCAAAGGCGGCCAGGGCGAGCGAGATTAACTGGTCGCTGGGCCGATTCGTCAAGCCGCAAGAAGTCGAGCAGGCGTTCGGCATCAGCGGTCTGCCGCGCCCGTCGAAGATCGCGCCCAACCAGCCATACCCGCATAAGAAGATTTATAAGTACTGGGGCCTGCTGCTGCTGGCCAGCATTGCTACAGCCATCGTGCTTGCGGCGACGACGCGCCCGCAAAAAGTCTTCGAGCAGACCTACACGCTCGAACCGATCAAGAGTCTCGAAGATTCGCAGGTGCGCTTCTCCGAGCCGTTCGAGCTCAAGGGCCGAAAGAACGTTGTCATCACCGCGGCGGCCAGCGTTGATAATTCGTGGGTCGAGATCGAAGGCGATCTGATTAACCAGGCGACCGACGAGAGCGAAGCCTTCTCGCTGCCCGTCGAATATTACTCCGGCGTAGAGGATGGCGAGTCGTGGAGCGAAGGCAACCGCTCGCCGGACGTTTACCTGTCGGCGCAGCCCGCGGGCACCTACATTCTCGGCTTCGAAGCGCGCTGGGAGAAATTCCAGCAGCCGATGGCCGTCACGTTGCGCGTCGAGCAAGGCGTCTTCAATGGCGGCTACATCGTGCTCGTGTTGTTCTTGCTGTCGCTATTTCCCATCGTGATGTTGATCTATCACTGGCGCTTTGAAGCCAAACGCTGGGCCGATAGCGACTACAGCCCATATCAATCGAGTTCGTAAACAGAGGGAAGACGAATGCTGAGTCGAGCTTATCTCATCATCGGGTTGTTGATCGTTGGCGGCTATGGGTTGCTGGCCTTCACCGGCAAAGAGCTGGGCAGCTCGCACCGCGAAAAGATTCCCGCGGATGTGCGTCAGTCGCCGGGCGGCTACCGCTCGTTTCATTCCGTCAGCATCTGGCACTCAGGTTATAGAGGAGGAAAATAATGCCCATCAATTGGCTCGCTAACGCAACCTTATTCGCGCCGCTCGGGCGGCTGACCGCCATGTTTGTTCCCCTGCAACTCGGTGGCCTGGCGGAGTTGATTGTGGCGACGCTGGCGTTTTCGATTCTGGGAATCCTGCTATTCGCGCTGGCCTTCTGGGTCATCGTCAAAGTCGCGCCGTTTTCGGTGCGCAAAGAGCTTGAAGACGACCAGAACATCGCCCTCGGCATCGTCATCGCCTCGGTCATCATCGGCATCGCGCTGATCGTTTCGGCGGCAGTGCATGGGTAGCATCGGGGGCGAGGGACAAGGGGCTAAGGGCTAGAGGTCAGTTCAGCGCCTCTCGTCTCTGCTCCCCAGTCCCTAATCCCTAACCCCTGGCCCCTTGTCATGAACACGCCGGTCTTATTCCTCAATGTCCTGATCATCGCCACCTGCGGGCTGGTTTACGAGCTGCTTGCCGGCACGCTTGCCAGTTATGTGCTGGGCGACGACATCACGCAGTTCTCCCTGATTATCGGCATCTACCTGTTTGCGCTCGGCGCCGGCGCGTGGCTGTCGCGCTATATCGATAAGGGATTGGCGCGGCGCTTCATCGAAGTCGAGCTGGCGGTCGCGCTGCTCGGCGGGGCGTCGGCGCCGCTGCTGTTCTTGAGCTTTGCGCGGCTGAGCTGGTTTCACGTCGCGCTCTACGGCATCGTCTTTGCCGTCGGCACGCTGGTCGGCCTGGAGCTGCCGCTGCTGATGCGTATCCTGAAAGACAACCTCGATTTCAAAGAGCTGGTGTCGCGCGTGCTGACCTTTGATTATGTCGGCGCGCTGGTGGCTTCGATCCTTTTTCCGCTTTTCTTCGTGCCGCGCATGGGACTGGTGCGCACCTCGCTTTTATTCGGCCTGCTGAATGCGGGCGTCGGCTTGTGGGCGACATGGTTTATGCGCCCGCTGATTCCGGGCAGCGTCACCGGCCTGCGGGTTCGCGCCGTGATCGTCATGGCGTTGCTCTTGATCGGCGTCATCAAAGCCAACACGCTGACGTCGCTTGCCGAAGACGAGCTGTTTGCCGACGAGATCGTCTATTCGCGCACCACCCCCTATCAACGCATCGTTGTCACACGGGGCCGCGCCGGCTTCCAGTTGTTTTTGAATGGCCACCTGCAATTCAGCTCGGCGGACGAATACCGCTATCACGAAGCGCTGGTGCATCCAGCGATGATGCTCTCGAACAACCCGCGTCGCGTGCTGGTCTGCGGCGGCGGTGACGGGCTGGCGCTGCGCGAGATTCGCCGCTATCCATCGGTCGAATCGATCACGCTCGTAGACCTCGACCCGGCGATGACGCGACTTTCGACGAGCTTCCCGCCGCTCGCCGATTTGAATCAGCATTCGTATGATGACCCGCGCGTCCGCGTCGTCAACAAGGATGCGATGATCTGGCTGGAAGAGACCGACGAGCAGTTCGACGCGGCGATCATCGATTTCCCCGACCCGAATACGTTTGCCCTGGGCAAGCTCTACACGACGCGCTTTTATCGTTTGCTGAAATCGCGCCTCTCGCCGGCGGCGGCCATCAGTGTGCAGAGCACATCACCGCTGTTTGCGCGCAAGTCTTACTGGTGCATTATGCGAACGATTGAGGCGGCAGGCTTCACCGTCAAGCCGTATCAGACGACGGTGCCATCGTTCGGCGTCTGGGGCTACGCGCTGGCCCGCGTCGCGCCATTCGATCCGCCGTCGGTTGCGCCGCCGGGCTTGCGTTATTTAGATGACAAAGCGATGGCGGCGCTGTTTGTGCTGCCGGCTGATCTCGACGCGCTGCCGGTCGAAGTCAATCGGTTAGATAATCAGGCACTGGTGCGTTACTACGAATCGGAATGGAAGCGGTATGAGTAAAGCCGCCAGTCATCATTCGGTCTCGCGGCGCGAGATGCTGGCGACGATGCTCGGATTACCGGCGGCGCTGGCGGCGTGTCGCTCGAATGAAGCGCCGCGCTTGCCTGGAGGCGAGATTGTCGGCGCGTCGGATGGTTTCGGCCATCGCTTGCGAGACCGGTTAAATATCGAAGTGCCGCAAGACCGCTGGGAGAAAGCGACAGTCGTCATCGTCGGCGGCGGGGTCGCGGGACTGGCGGCGGCGCGGCAGTTGTTGAGAGCCGGCGTTGAAGATTTCGTGATGCTTGAGCTTGAGCGCGCGCCGGGCGGCACGGCACGCAGCGGCTCGTCAGCGGTGGTCGCTTATCCGTGGGGCGCGCACTATCTGCCCGCGCCGATGAAAGAGAACGTCGCGCTGGTTGAGCTGCTCGACGAGATGGGCATCGTTGAAGGGCGGACGGCGGACGGCGAGCCGATCATCGGGGAGCAGTTCCTTTGCCGCGACCCCGAAGAACGAATCTATTACAAGGGCCGCTGGTATGAAGGCTTATACTTGCGCGCCGGCGCTTCGACGGATGACCTGGCGCAGCTCGACGCCTTCAACAAAGAGGTCGCGCGCTGGGTCGGCTGGCGCGATACGCGTGGGCGTCGCGCCTTCACGATTCCGCTGGCCAATTGCTCGGACGATACGGAAGCGACGGCGCTCGATCAACAGACTATGCGCCAGTGGATGGAGGCTCGCGGCTTCACCTCGTGGCGCTTGCGCTGGCTGGTGGACTACGCGTGCCGCGACGATTACGGCCTGACGCTTGAGCAGACAAGCGCCTGGGCCGGTCTGTTTTACTTCGCCTCGCGGGTCCGTAAGCCGGGCGGCGAAGCTGAGCCGCTGATGTCCTGGCCCGAAGGCAACGGGCGGCTGGTGGCGCATCTCTATCAAAGGGCGCAAGCG
The DNA here is from genome assembly GCA_035275065.1 of Blastocatellia bacterium. NCBI lineage: Bacteria > Pseudomonadati > Acidobacteriota > Blastocatellia > Blastocatellia bacterium. The sequence continues at coordinate 81,329 of DATENM010000087.1, read as the reverse complement.
AAAATGCGGCTCGGCTTTGCGGCGGCGGAGATCATCCCGACCGAAGCGAATGGCGAGAGCGGCGTTGACGTAATCGCCATCACTCAAGATGGACAGACCGCCACGGGGATTCACGCCGGGCGCGTGATCTTTGCCGCGCCGCATTTTCTGAGTCGTTATGTGATTCGCGACTGGCGCGATGCGCCGCCGCCGCACATCGCCGAGTTTCATTATGGCGCGTGGTGGGTGGCCAATCTTTTCTTGAAAGACCGCCCCGAAGAGAATAGTTTTCCGCTGGCCTGGGATAATGTGCTGGTCGAGAGCAAATCGCTCGGCTATGTTGTCGCGACGCATCAGCAAGGGTTGGATCGCGGCCCGACGGTGTTCACTTATTACTACCCAATGTGCGACGATGATGATCCGCGTCAGGCGCGAGAAAAGCTGCTGGCGATGGAGTGGCGCGAGTTTGCCGATGTCGCCTTGACCGACCTGACGCGTCCGCACAGAGAGATTCGCTCACTGGTTGAACGGCTGGACGTGATGCGCTGGGGGCATGCGATGATCAGCCCGCGCCCCAATTTCGTCTGGCGCGCGGCTCGCCGTGACGCCGCGCGCCCGTATCGCAATATCCATTTCGCGCACACGGACCTGAGCGGCGTCGCCTTGTTTGAAGAAGCCTTCTATCATGGCATGCGCGCCGCCGACGAGGTGCTGGCGGCGACGCGGGGACGCCGAGGAGAGACGCGGGGACACGACGACGCGGCGACGCGGGGATGATGCGGCGCACCTTCTGTTCAGGCTGGTTCTAGCAGTAAAGAGTGGAGAAATGAGTTCAGTAGCAAGCAGCAAAATCACGACAGATTCGCCGCGTCGCCGCGCCGCCGTGTCGCCGCGTCGCGCCGCCTGGCTGTTCTCGCGCAATACCGACCTCACGGTCTTCCTGGGCAGCGCCGTCGTTTCATTGTTGGCGTTGTGGATCGGCGCGAGCGCCGGCGTGCTTACGGGCGACACGCCCGATTGGGCATGGGTGCCGGCGGTGCTGATGATCGATGTGGCGCATGTCTGGTCAACCGTCTTTCGCGTCTACCTCGACAAAGACGAGATGCAGCGCCGCCCGGCGCTCTACTGGCTGGTGCCGGTGATTGGCTTTGCCATCGGTGTGGCGTTGTACTCGGAAGGCGAGCATGTCTTCTGGCGCGCGCTGGCCTATGTGGCGGTCTTTCATTTCGTGCGCCAGCAATACGGCTGGGTGGCGCTTTATCGCGCGAAGGCCGGCGAGCGTGACGCACTCGGACGATGGGTTGACACCGTGGCGATCTATGCCGCGAGCATTTATCCGTTGATCTATTGGCATGCCCACTTGCCGCGCCGCTTCTGGTGGTTCATGACTGGCGACTTCACCGCGCTGCCGCTGCTGCTGGCGAAAGCCGCCGCGCCGCTTTACTGGCTGGCGATGGCGGCTTATGCGGCGAAGTCGCTGCACGCCTGGTTGATTAAGAAACAGGCAAATCTCGGGAAAGATATCGTTGTCGTGACGACCGCCGTTTGCTGGTATGTTGGCATCGTGGCGTACAACTCTGATTACGCCTTCACGGTGACCAATGTGGTGATTCATGGCGTGCCATACTTCGCGCTGATTTACTGGTACAGTCGCCGCCGCATGGGGCAGACCGGCGGGCGCGGCGTCTATCGCCTCTTTGCGCGCGGGCCGCTGCTGTTTCTCGCCAGCCTCTGGGCGATTGCTTACGTCGAAGAGCTCTTCTGGGATCGCGGCGTCTGGCAGGAGCGCAGCTGGCTCTTCGGCAGCCCGTGGGAGATCGGCGCATTAAAGCTAATCCTGGTGCCGCTACTCGCGCTGCCGCAGTTGACGCATTATGTTCTCGATGGCTTCGTCTGGAAGCGCAAGAACAATCCCGACTTCGCCCTTCTCGCCGCGAACGAACCCGCGCCCGCTGCCGATCATCCATGACTATGCGCGCCGCTTGCGCGCTCGCTCGGTGACGAATCATAATTATGATTTAGCAAAGGGGAGCTCGTATGAAAAAACTGATCAACGCCTGCCTTGTCTTGGGATTGCTTATGCCACTTAACGCATCCGCGGATAGCAAGATTTTTCCGTACAAATACTTCACCGACGATTTGCCGAACGGTCTGCGCGTCGTCACTGTGCCGACGGCTTACCCGAACATCGTCGCGCTCTACATCGTCGTCGCCACCGGCTCGCGCAACGAAATCGAGCCGGGCAAGTCGGGCTTCGCGCACCTGTTCGAGCATCTGATGTTTCGCGGCACGCCAACCGTCTCGCCGCAGCAGTACAACGCCGCGCTCAAGCGCGCCGGCGCCGACTCGAACGCTTACACCGAAGACGACCGCACCGTCTATCACACGGTCTTTTCCAAAGAAGACTTCGACGAGATTCTCTCGCTCGAAGCCGACCGCTTCCAGAATCTCAAAGTCCCCGAGGCGCTCTTCAAGACTGAGACTCGCGCCGTCCTCGGCGAGTACAACAAGAACGCTTCCAGCCCGACGCGCAAACTCTACGAAGTGCTGCGCGACACCGCCTTCGGCGCGCACACCTACAAGCACACGACGATGGGCTACCTGCGCGATGTCGAGAATATGCCCGACCTCTACGACTACAGCCTGGAATTCTTCAAGCGCTATTATCGGCCCGAATACACCACCATCGTCGTTGCCGGTGACGTAGATCACGCGCATGTTCTTGAGCTGGTGAAGAAGTACTGGGGCAACTGGCAGCACGGCTCCTATGCGCCCGATATTCCGGTTGAGCCCGTACAGAAAGAAGAGCGCTCGGCGCATGTGGACTGGCCGCAGCCGACGCTGCCCTGGCTCGCCGTGGCTTACAAATCGCCGGCCTACTCGGACACGGACAAGGACAAGGCGGCGCTCGACCTGATCGGCAACCTCGGGTTCTCGCAGAACTCGGAGCTCTATCAGCGGCTGCTGATTAAAGAGCAGAAAGTAGACGCGCTGGGGCCCGACTTTGAGGACCATCGCGATCCCTACCTCGTCACTGTGCTGGCGCGCGTCAAAGACCCGAAGGACGTGGATTACGTTCGCGGCGAGATCATCAAGACGCTCGATTCGTTCAAGACGCAACTGGTGGCGAAAGACAAGCTCGACGCCGTGAAGTCGAACCTGCGGTACAGCTTCGCGCTGTCGCTCGACAACTCTGAGGCCATCGCCGCCAACATCGCGCCCTACATCGCGCTGCGGCGCACGCCGGAAACCATCAACCAGGTTTACGAAATCTATGCGGCGATCACGCCCGAAGATTTGCAGGCGGTGGCAAAGAAATACTTCATCTCAGAGCATCGCACCATCGTCACCCTGTCGCATAAGGAGAAGTCAGAGAATGTTACGCAGAAGTAAACGTGCCCTGTTGCTCGCGCTCGTCATCGCCTCGTCGGTCATTGCGCCGATTGCCGAGGCCGGAAAGGCCGCATCGCCTATGGCTATCGTGTCATTGCCAAACTCGTCGCCGCTCGTCAGCTTTCGCCTGCTCTTCAACGTCGGCTCGGCGAGCGACCCGAAAGGCAAAGAAGGGCTCGCGGCGCTGACCGCCAGCCTGTTAGCCGGCGGCGGCAGCCGCGACATGACCTACGAGCAGATCGTCAGCGCCATGTACCCGATGGCCACCAGCTTCAACTCGCAGGTGGATAAAGAGATGACGGTTTTCTACGGCACGACGCACGTCGATAACCTGCCGAAGTTCTATCAGATCATCTCAGGCATGTTGCTCAATCCCGGCTGGCGCGCCGACGATTTCACGCGCCTGCGCGAAGACGCCATCACTTACTTGAAGGTCGGGTTGCGCCAGGCCAACGACGAAGAGCTGGGCAAAGAGGCGCTCTACAACTTCATCTACGGGGCCGAACATCCTTATGGCCACAACAACGCCGGCACGATTGCGGCGCTTGAGAAGATGACCATAGACGACCTCAAGCAGTTCTACCGCGACCATTACACGCAGGCGAATTTTGTGCTGGGGCTGGCGGGCGGCTACCCGAAGGGCTTCGAAGAAAAAGTGCAGCACGACTTTGCTTCGCGTTTGCCGGCGGGCAGCGCTGAAAGACTGAGCCTGCCGCAGCCGGCGGCAATCAACGGCCTGGAGATGGAAGTCATCGAGAAGAACACGCCGGGCACGGCCATCTCGTTCGGCTTCCCGCTCCCTGTCACGCGCAAAGACGCCGACTGGCCGGCGCTGCTCGTCGTGCAGTCATACCTCGGACAGCACCGCTCGTCGAACAGTTATTTGTATCAGCGGCTGCGCGAGATTCGCGGCCTGAACTATGGCGACTACGCCTACATCGAATACTTCCCGCGCGGCATGTTCCAGTTTCATCCCGACCCGAATCTGGCGCGCCGGCAGCAGATCTTTCAGGTGTGGATTCGCCCGGTCGAGCCGAAGAATGGCCTGTTCGCGCTGCGCGCCGGCCTGTTCGAGCTCAACAAGCTGGCGCGCGACGGCATGGCGGAAAAGGACTTTGAAGCGACGCGGCAATTCCTCAGCAAGTTCGTCAACGTGCTGACGAAGGACCAGGACGCGCAGCTGGGCTACGCGCTCGACAGCCGCTATTATGGCCTGCCGAGCTTCACCGACTACGTGCGCGCGCAACTGGCGAAGCTGACTCTGAGTGATGTCAACCGCGTCATCAAGAAGTACCTGCAAGCCGACCGCGTCAAGATTGTCGTCGTCACTCAGGACGCCAAAGGCTTTATGGCGCGGGCAACGGCGGGCCAGCCGTCGCCGATCAACTACACTTCACCGCCGGCAAAAGAGATACTCGACGAAGACAAGCTGATCGAGAGCTATAAGCTGAGCCTCGACCCGAAGCGCGTCGAAATCGTGCCGGTCGAGCAGATGTTTCAACGATGATCGATCCGATGGGTGCGCGCCGGCGTTCGGCGCGCACCCATCACGGCGGCAGTGGGCGCTTAACGCATGGCAGAGAGTGAGCCACGTGACTGCATCGAAGTCTGGCGACCGCGCGATCTCAGCCGCCTTGAGTTGAGGCGCGGCTTCGGGGTGGCCCGCCCTGTGCCGCGCCACTGGCACGACGATTATCAGTTCTGTCTGATTCAAGCAGGCTCAGGCGACCTCGACTATCGCGGCAATCGCTTGCCGACGCCGTCCGCCAGTCTCTTCATGGTCCACCCCGGCGAAGTTCACTCGAACCGCGCACACGACCAGAAGGGCTGCACTTATCGCACGCTCTTCGTGGATGCCGAGCTGATGCGCGAAGCGGCTCACGAAATCTTTGGCCATGCGGCGAGCCTGCCATTCTTTCCGACCGCCGTGATCTTCGACAGCGCGATCATTCGTCAATACCTTGAGCTTCACCTCGCGCTCGAACAGCCTTCGTCGAGCCTCGAACGACAAGCGTTGCTATTGAATCTGCTGGCGGCATTGATCGCCCGCTTTGCCGATGACTCGCCAGCGCCGCGCTGCTGCGCCGCGGACCGGCAAGCGGTCAGGCGCGCTTACGAATACCTCGCCGAGCATTATGCCGAGAACATTAGCTTAGATCAGCTTGCCGCCGTCGCTGCCCTCAGTCCCTATCACTTCAACCGTGTCTTCTCCGAGCAATATGGCATGCCGCCGCACGCCTTTCAGACGCAGCTGCGCGTCTTGCGCGCCCGCTTGCTCATCCTTCAAGGCTGGCCGCTGCCGCAGGTCGCCTCGCAAACAGGCTTCGCCGATCAGAGCCACCTGACGCGCCACTTCAAGCGGCTGGTCGGCGTCCCGCCCGGCCAATATCAGGCGAGTAGCAAGAACGTTCAAGACCCCGCCCGCCGTCGCGCGCTACACTTCGGCTGATTGCACTCCATCAAGCTAGCGGCTCAACCAGGCAAAGGCCGAACCTTTGCCCTGGCTTCTCACACCCATTTCAAGGACTGGAGAGTGATATGACTGGATGGCTCTCTGACCTGTGCTTCGGGCTGCGCCTGTTGCGCCGCAATCTGGAAGTGACGCTGGTGGCTGTGCTGGCGATGGCCCTGGCCATCGGCGTCGCCGGCACCGTCTTCAGCGTCGTCAACGCCATATTGATTCAGCCGTTGCCGTTCGGCCAGCCGGATCGATTAGTAGCGGTCTGGCAGGTTGATCCGGCCAACCCTGCGCAGTGGCGTCCGTGCGCCCCCGGCAACTACGCCGACTGGCGGCGGATGAGCGGGTCGTTTGAAGAGATCGGCGCGGCAGTCAGCATCTCGAAAACGCTGACGAGTTTTGACGAGGCCGAGACGCCGTTGATGCAGATGGTGTCGGCGGGATACTTCGAAACGCTCGGCGTGCGCCCCATCCTGGGCCGCGAGTTCACGCCCGAAGAAGACCGGCGCGGGGCCAGAGCCGTCGTGCTGTTGAGCTACGACTTATGGCAGCGCGCCTTCGGCGGCGACCGGGCGGTGATCGGGCGAACGACGGAGCTGGACGGCGTGCCTTTCGAGATCGTTGGCGTCATGCCGGCGGATTTTGACAACCCGATCTTCGGACTGACCGAGCGCCCGCAAGCATGGATACCACTGGCCTTGCCTGAAAACGGGTTGGATCGGCGCGGCAACGATCATTTCGTGGTCGCGCGCCTTGCCGCCGGCGTGTCGGTCGATCAGGCGCAGCAGGAATTGTCGCGTTTGTCGGCGGCGCTCAAAGAGCAATACCCGGACACCAACCGCAACGTCACGGCGCTGGCCGTGCCGCTCAAAGAGAATATCGTGCGCGGCGTACGCCCGGCGGTGCTGCTGCTGCTCGGCGCGGTCTTGTTCGTGCTGCTGATTGCTTCGAGCAACGTCGCGCACCTGCTGTTGACGCGCTCGGTCGTGCGCGAGCGCGAGTTCGCTTTGCGCCGGGCGCTCGGCGCAGGCGCGAGCCGTCTGCTGCGCCAATTGGTCATCGAGAGTTTGCTGCTGATGACCTGCTGCGCGGTGCCGGGGTTGCTGCTGACGCTATGGGGAACGCACAGTGTCGGCTGGCTAATTCCCACAGGATTCAACATTCCCCACTTCGATTTCCAGGTAGATCGCAACGTCTTGCTGTTCACGCTGCTGATTGCCCTGCTGCCCGGCCTCATGCTGGGACTGATTCCGGCGCTCTATGCGCGGCGCGTCAATCTGGTCAAAGGGCTGACGGGAACGGCGCGCGCCACCGGCAGCCCCGGCAGCCGTCGCCTGCAACGATTCCTGGTGATTGCCGAAACCGCATTGTCGCTGGCGCTGTTGATCGGCGCGGGCTTGATGGTGCAAAGCTTTCGCAACCTTCAACGCCTCGATCAAGGATTCGACCCGGCTAACGTCCTGACCTTCCGGGTCTCGACGCGCGGCGCGCCGTACAAAGAGAGCGACCGCCGGCAGCGATTTTTTAAAGAGATCAACGACCGGCTGGCGGCGCTGCCGGGTGTCGGAGCGGTCGGCGCTACACAATTCCATCCCTTCTATCCACAGTTCGGCGCGACGACCGTCTTATTAGAAGGGCAGCCGCAACCGGAGCCCGGCAAAGAGCCTCGCGCCACGGCCGTTCATTCGTCGCCCGATTATTTCAGCGCCATGCGCATCGGCCTGCTGCGCGGTCGCCTCTTCACGGAAGCCGACACCGGAGCGACGCCGCCGGTCGTCGTCATCAGCGCCCGCATGGCGCAAGCACTTTGGAATGGAGAAGACCCGCTCGGCAAGCGATTGAAGATCAAAGGCAGCGGCGATGTGTACCGCCAGGTCGTCGGCATCGTCGGTGACGTGCGCACGGATCAGTTTCCGCCCGACCCGCAGCCAACCGTCTATGTGCCCCTCGAACAGGACGTCGCGCCGCTGACGATGGCTTATGTATTGCGCACGACAGGTGACCCGATGGCTTTTGTCGAAGCGGCGAAGCGCGAAGTGCATGCCGTAGACCGGGCGATGCCGGTCTACCTGGTGCGCTCGCTGGCAGAGATCGTCGGCGGGTTGGACTGGCGCACGCGGTTTGTGATGTCGCTGCTGGCGATCTTCAGCGTGCTGTCGTTGCTGCTGGCAGTGACCGGAATCTACGCGGCGCTGTCGTACGTCGTATCGCAGCGAACGCGCGAGATCGGCGTTCGCATGGCGATTGGCGCCGAACGCCGCGACATCCTGCGGCTGGTCGTCGCGCAGGGGATGCGGCTCACCTTGATCGGCATCGGCATCGGCGTGGTGGCGGCGGTGGCGCTGACGCGATTGATGGCGAGCCTGTTATTCGGCGTCAGTGCCACCGACCCGCTGACCTTTGCGCTGTTGACGCTGCTGCTGTTGCTGGTCGCGCTGCTGGCCTGTTATCTGCCGGCGCGGCGCGCGACACAGGTTGATCCTATCGTCGCGCTGCGCTGCGAATAACCGGAGCGGGGCCGCGTGATGCGCTCCGGTCACGCGGCCCCGCCGATGAGTTTACCGAGCAGGGCGGCGGTCGGGCCTACGAGTAGAGGCGACAGAATCGTGATGATGCGCGGCAGTTGCTCGCGGATCGAAAACGTCAGGCCATTCTCTTTCAGGAAAGACGCCGGGTCAGTCGGGCCTTCCTTGCCGCTTTGGGGATCGGTTGTCATGGTTGACTCCACGTATTGCGTGGCTCTTTCCCGCAGCACCAGGAAAGCCGGCAGGTAGAGGGCCGCGAGGACGACCGTATAGCCAATGCTTTCCTGTGTGATGACGCTGCGGAGAAAACCGTCAAAGGCGGTGTTGATCCCCTGGAGATCGAGATACGATAGAGCCCAACTGACGAACGCATTCGACTGAAAGACTCTGGCCACCAGGACTGCCGCCGCCAGGTAAAGCAGGATGCGCAGCATTCGGCCACGCTTTTTCAACTCTTCCATCACTTCATCAACGGGCGGATTAGTGTCTGCCGGAATAACCAGTGCCAGGGCCGGCGTGTTGGCCGGCAGGTTGGCCGCCGAGGCATTCGCTCCATCAGGTGGCGGCGCCGCGGGCGGCGCGCCAACTATCGGGGCCAGTGGCGGCTCGTTCGCCGGTGGCAGCGAGTTCGGTTGTTCTCCGGTTGCAGGCGTTGGTGTTGCTGCGGTTGCAGGCGTTGGTGTTGCTGCCGTTCGTTTAAACGGCAAACCCCAGGTCAGGATTGCACAGGCAATGGCCATCAGGACACCGACCCCGACAATCAACATTTCGTAAAGGGGAAGGCTGCCGATTAACCGCGGCCAATCATTTCCTATTGTCGAGCCCACCAGGCCGGGCGACACCCAGTAGTTGCTGAACCAGGGCGCCAGCAAGCCCAGGCCCACACTAAAGAACACGGCAATAGCGATCACCCTCCCCCGCAGCTTGCCCTGAACCACCTTGATGATGGCGAATATCGCACCGCAGATGGCGATGCCGCAAATGACCAGATAAGCAATTGTGAAGGTGCCCCAGCGAATGCGCCCGGCGTTATCGTTGAAAAGCCTATTGGTCAGTGCCCGCCGCGAGTCTTCTTCTTTCTTTTCCTCTTCGAGGAACTTTAATTCCGCCGCATAGTCGCGAGCCGCGTTACTGTTCGCGATGCTGCCCAGAGCTTTGCGCCTGGCCCTCAAGACTTTTTCTCTTTCGTTGAGATAATCCCGCTCGGTCTCTGGCCGCACTTCTGCAAACGAGGTGTCCGATGACGGCGGGTTGCTCGGTTCTTTCGGCTGAAGGTCACGGGCCTGTAAAGCCTGTTCGATCTTCTCTTTGGCGTGATAAGCGGGAACGGTCTGGCTCGTGATAAAGCTCACGGCCAGCACCACGGCCATTGGAATCAAGCATAACAGGGGAGTAAGCCAACTCTTGTCTGTCCGTATCGCCCGCGCCGATTTGTTCTTCATGCCGGTTCGCTCCTTCCATGCCAAGTTGACAGAACTGCCGCAAGAACGCCTTGCGGGCGCATCGCTGTGCGGTCGTTGGATGAATCATGCCGTTGACAGAGCCATGTCGGGTGCTGATTAAAGCCGCCGCATTATATGAAACTCGTTACACCAGGGCAAGCGCGCTCTGGCGACCGACCCACATTAGTAATGTCAACTGCCGGGGAAATATTTCAGCCGCCGCGCGGACGGCTATTCGATGAAGATGGCGGCGGCGTCTTCGAGACGCGAGGTCGTGTGGCACTGAGGGATGCTGGCGAGAAAGTAGCGGCCATAGGCTTTGGTGCGCAGCCGCGGGTCGAGGATCGATAGCACGCCGCGATCACGCGCCGAGCGAATCAAGCGGCCCAGCCCCTGCTTCAAGGTGATGGCCGCCTGCGGCACCGAGTATTCGTAAAACGAGTTGCCGCCCTGCTCGTCAATGTATTTCTGCCGCGCCGCGACTACCGGGTCGCTCGGCACGGCGAACGGCAGCTTGGCGATGATGACGCAGGACAGCGCATCGCCCTGCACGTCAACGCCTTGCCAGAAGGACGAGGTCGCGAACAAGACTGCGCCTTCGGTGTTGCGGAAGCGGTCGAGCAAGCCCGCCTTCGACCCCTGCCCCTGAATGAAGATGGGATAATCCACTTGCTCGCGCACGCGCTCGTAAGTCTCGCGCATCGCCGCCGTGCTCGTAAATAGCACGAAGGCGCGACCGCGCGTCGCTTCGATGATCTGTGTGATCTCGGCAACCGAGGCGTCGAGGAAGTCGCGGCTGCGCGGGTCAGGCATGTCGGGCGGCAGGTACAAGACCGCCTGGTGCTGATAATCGAAATGCGATTCGATGATCTGCTGGCGCGCGTCTGCAATGCCGAGCCGTGTGCGAATGAAATCGAAATTGCCGCCCGCTGCCAGCGTCGCCGAAGTCAGCACCGCGCCATGAACTCGCGCAAACAGCCGCTCTTCGAGAATCCCCGATACGTCAATCGGCGTGGCGTTCAAAAAGATGCCGCGCCCGCGCCGCTCGTACCAGTAGACGAAGCTCGGCTGATCGCCGGTGACGATGAATTCGAGATCGAACTTCATGCTTTCGGCGCGGCGCAGGATGTTGTCTAGCTCTGACGGCGGGTTCTTGACCATGCTGAGCGTTGCCGACAAACGGCCCAGGGCATTGGCCAGCGCGATGTAGGCTTCGCCGGAGGCGGTGGCGTTATAGGTGCCGTCTTCGTTGAAGCGCACGAAGTGCGATTCGCCAATCGTGTAGCGGCCGTCCTGAAAGCCGGGCGCGCGCGCGCGGTTTCGCGATTTGAACGCCGATGACCACTCGTCGCCCGCTTCTTCGCCGCGAAAGGTCAGCCAGAACGCATCGGCGCGTTGCGCCAGCCGCGCCAGCGCTTTGCTCAACTCGACCGAAGCGTCCGGCTCGGTGATCGAAAGCCTGCCGGCATCCTGTATCAGATCAAGGATGCGGTAGGTCGAAACCGTCGAGCCGAAATAAGCGGCCGCGACATCTTCAAGCTCATGCGCTTCGTCGAAGATGACCGTCGAATAGTCGGGCAGCACCGCGCCATAATCACCGCCGCGCAGCGCCAGATCGGCAAAGAAGAGGTGATGGTTGACGATAACGACGTCGGCTTCCTGTGCTTGCTGGCGCATGCGCGTGATGAAGCAGTTGTCGAACTCCGGGCACTTCTGGCCGAGGCAGGTGTCGGCGCGCGCGTCAATCTGTGGCCAGAATGACAAATCCTCCGGCAGATCGGTCAGCTCGGCGCGGTCGCCGGTCTCTGTCTCACCGGCCCAGCGGCGAATCTCGTCAAAGGCATCCATCTGTTCGAGCCCTTCGAGGATGGGCATCTCTTCGGCCTTCTTCAAGCGGTGCAGGCAGATGTAATTGCCGCGGCCTTTCATGCAGACGGCGTCGAACTTGCGCGGCAGGATTTCTTGAAGAAAGGGAATGTCCTTTTTGTAGAGCTGTTCCTGGAGCGCTTTGGTTGCGGTCGCGACGATGACGCGATGGCCTGAGGCGAGCGCGGGGATCAGGTAAGCGAGCGTCTTGCCGGTGCCGGTGCCGGCCTCGATGAGCGCCACGCCGCCCTGTGTGAGGGTCGCGTGGACGGCTTCGGCCATCTCGACCTGGCCGGGCCGATACTCGTACTGCGGGTGGTAACGGGCGATTAAACCGTCAGGGCCGAAGACTTCTTCCATAAGAAAAACGGCTCAACTCTGGCATCAACGAAATGAGTAAATACTTGTCCGGCGCGGTTGCTAGGCTCAGAATCACCCCCTCGGGGTTTTCGGGAAAAGCTCGTCAACCGCAATTGACCAACCGGGCACGGCCAGGCCGGCATCTGCCACCTCGCCGCGCCGGAAGATGATCGGCGTGTCCGGGTCGCCGGCGTGATAGGCTTTGATGACGTCGGTGCTCTGCATATCGACGTCCCAGACGCACAGTGTCCCCGCGGCAAAGTAATCGCGCCGCTTCTCAGCCATCGCGCGCTCGGCCTTCGGGCCGTAGTCGTGTTCGCTCCTCACCTCGACGGCGAAGACCGGCGCGCCTTCCAGGAACTTCATGCCGGTCGGCTCGCCGATGTGCCATGCCGCGTCGGGGCTGAATGCCTTACGGTTCGGCAGATCGACATGGAAGGCGACGCCATCGCCGATGGCATGGCCGCTCCTGGTCTCTCGCTCCAATACCTTCAGGCTGAAAAGAATCTCACTTGCAGCATAGCCGGGCAGGTATCCAGTTGGCGGCATCTCGACAATCTCCCCGTTGACAATCTCGGCCTTGCCCTCAATGTGGTAGAGGTCTTCAATGGTGGCTTCGCGTGTTGTGGTCATCGCCTTTCCTCGGATGGATTACCTTTGTTCTGCCTTTATCGAGTTTGCGCGCGGCTGCGCACCAGGCGCTTCTCGTAGATGGGGAAGCGCTCGGCGAGCGTTTTGACGCGCGCCCGCACGCTCTGTTGCACGGACTCGCTGTCGGGCTCGGCCAGCACTTCGCTAATCAGGCCGGCGATCTCGCGCATCTCGGCTTCTTTCATGCCGCGCGTCGTCAGCGCCGGGGTGCCGATGCGAATGCCCGAGGCTTTCATCGGCGGCTGGGTGTCGAACGGGATGGCGTTCTTGTTGACGGTGATGGCGGCGCGCTCAAGCGCACGCTCGGCCTGCGCGCCGGTCAGGCCGCGCACAAAGACGTCAACCAGCATCAGGTGATTGTCTGTGCCGCCCGAAACAATGCGGAAGCCGGCGGCGGTCAGCTCGTCGGCCAGGACTTTGGCGTTGGCAATGACCTGCCCTTGATAATCCTTGAAACCGGCCTCCAGAGCCTCTTTGAAGCAGACCGCCTTGGCGGCGACGACGTGCATCAAGGGGCCGCCCTGCACCGTCGGAAAGACGGCGCGGTCTACCTCTTTCTGGAAGTCGGCGCGGCACATGATCATGCCGGCGCGCGGCCCGCGCAGCGTCTTATGGGTTGTCGTCGTCACGAAATCCATGTGCGGGACCGGGCTCGGGTGCAATCCGGCGGCGATCAGGCCGGCGATGTGCGCGATGTCGGCCATCGAGTAGGCGCCGACTTCGCGGGCGATCCGCCCGATGCGCTCGAAATCGATGACCCGCGAATAGGCCGACGCGCCGCAGAGGATCAGCTTCGGCTTATGCTCTTGCGCCAGCCGTTCCAGCTCGTCGTAATCGATCTGCTCGCTGTCCTGGCGGACGCCGTAGGGGACGATCTGATAACTGCGGCCCGAAAAGTTGAGCGGGTGGCCGTGCGTCAGGTGGCCGCCGTGCGCCAGGTTCATCCCCAGCACCGTGTCGCCATAGCTGAGCGCCGCCAGATAGACCGCCATGTTGGCTTGCGACCCTGAGTGCGGCTGTACGTTGACATGCTCGCAGCCGAAGATTTGTTTGGCGCGCTCGCGGGCGAGATTCTCGGCCACGTCAACGAATTCACATCCGCCATAGTAACGCTTCGCCGGATAGCCTTCGGCGTACTTGTTCGTCAGCACAGACCCTTGCGCTTCAAGCACCGCTTCGGAGACGAAGTTTTCCGAGGCGATCATCTCAAGGTTATAAGCCAGGCGGGTTTCTTCGTCGGCGATCACGGCGGCGATTTCCGGGTCAGCTTCGGCGAGCGGGCGGTTCATCATATCGGTCATCTGTGGCATCCTCTCTGCGGATGAATTAGCCGAGCGTGCGCGCCTTGCAGATGGTTGACGCTCACTGATTCGAGTCTAGCAAAACGCCGGACGCTTGTCAGCCGGCGCCCGCCGCCCGCTGCTCAGGCGGAGTGACCAGGGCGACCGGCGGCTCGCGGCGCGTCAGGCGATGGCCGAAGGCGAGGATCGGCTTTTCGATGAAGTAGTAACTCATCATGGCGATGGCGAGCAGGCTGATGGCGCTGCTCGGCCAGACCTGAAAATCCGCGGGCTCCTGATAGCGCCCGACGAACAGCGCCGATTGCCAGATGTAGATGCTGTAAGAGAGGCGACCGAACCAGGCCATCGGCTTCGATTCAAGCAAGCGACCGATGGGCGTCTGTGGGTGCAGCACTGTGCCGATCAGCACCAGCGGAATCAGCATGGATTCGGCGACGACGGCGTAGGGAAGAGGAATCGTCCAGTACGCCATGAGCGCCGCAAAGCAGACGAGCCATACAGGCATGACGGTCAGCCGCCGCAGGCGCTCGCGCCAGCCCGGCTGATGAATCAATAACGCCAGGGCACAGCCCCAAATCAGGCCGTCCATGCAGCGGTCTGTGCGCTGAAAAACCACCAGCCCTTCCGGGTGCGTCAGGCCATAAGCGAAGTCAATGTCGCGCCACGCTTGAAAGCCCAGAGCGATGAGCGGCGTCAGCCACAGGGCGCGCTTTGACCTGACGAGGAGCAGGAAGGCCGGCCACAATAAGTAGAAATGCTCTTCGACCGCCAGCGACCAGTAATGCCCCGTGTATGACGTGCTAACCCCCGGCGGCAGGAAATTGCGGAAGAAGAAGCACGAGGCGAAGGATTCGAGCGACGACGGCGGCGTCATATAGGAAAGCGCCGCCATCAGGTTGATGAAGAGGATGTAGAGAAAGGCCGGCGGCAGAATGCGAAAGGCGCGGCGCAGATAAAAGCGCTTCAGGCTGATGCGCCCGAAGCGTGCTTCTTCATCAAGCAATCGTGAGCAGATTAAAAAGCCGCTGATGCCGAAGAAGATGTTGACCCCGTGATGGCCATAATTGAAGACGGTGAACCACGGCGCCTCTGGTGACGTGCCGTGATAGCCAATGACCATCAGCACGGCGATGGTTCGCCAGCCATCGAGCGTCGGAAGATAATTCGTGCGCGCCTGTTCCATGAGGGTTAAAAGCCTGGGAGCGCGGGCCGCTTGCCCGCTGGTCTTGCGCATGCGCGAAGCGGCGGGCGGGGCGCCCGCGCTCCCAGGTTGCGCGCATTCGCAAACCGCAAAAGGCCAAGCCGTTATTCTTGCCGCATCTCGCTCGACGTGCGTTCCATGTCGATCACGCCGCGAACGGTTTTCAGCGCGTTCAGGGTCTTTTCCAGATGTTTGAGGTCGAAGACTTCGATGGTCAGCAATAGCTGGCCGCGCCCTTCGTTGTCCACCGACGCGTGAATGTCGCGCAAATTCGTGCCGATCCCGGCGATGGCCTGCGTCACGTTGGCGACCATGCCCGGACGGTCTTCGGTGACCAGCTTGATGGTGATTGAATAGGCCGAAGGGTTGGCGCCGTCTGACTTCATCCACTCGACTTCGATGATGCGCTCGGGGTTGACCATCAGGCTCGGCATGTTCGGGCAGCGCGTCGAATGCACCGCGACGCCTTTGCCGCGCGTGATGTAGCCGATGATCTCTTCGCCGCGAATCGGGTTGCAGCAGCGCGCGCGGTAGACCACCAGATCGTCCACGCCTTTGACGACGATGCGGTCTTCCAGGCCGAGGGCGCGCTTGACCACCTGCTTGAGCGTGGGCCGCTTCTCCTGCTCCAACTCGGTGACGCGCTCGGGCGGCAGAAGCTTGGCGATGATGTTGCGCGGCAGCGTCTTGCCGTAGCCGATTGACGCCAGCAGGTCTTCGGCGCGCGCCACGCCATAATCGGGCGCGATGCGGTCGAGGTCGCCATTCGAGAGCATCTTTTTCAAGCTCAGGCGATAACGGTCGGCCTCTTTTTCAAAGAGCTTCTTGCCCAGATCGATTGCCGTCGAGCGCTCGGATTCGGCCAGGTAATGGCGAATCTTCGAGCGCGCCCGCGACGTTTTGACGAAGTTCATCCAGTCGTGCGACGGGTGCGAGTTTGGCGAGGTCATGATCTCGATGACATCGCCGTTGCGCAACTGGTATCTGAGCGGCACGATGCGTCCGTTGACCTTCGCGCCGTTGGTCGTCAGCCCGACCTGCGTGTGAATCTGGAAAGCGAAGTCAATGGGCGTCGCGCCGCGCGGCAGCTCGATCACCTTGCCTTTCGGCGTGAAGCAGTAGACCTCGTTCGGGTAAAGGTCGAGCTTGAGCGAATCAAGGAATTCGCGCGAGTCTTTGACTTCCTGCTGCCACTCGATCAGCCGCTTGAGCCAGACGAAGGCTTCATCCTCGTCGGTGTGCGTGCCGCGCCGGCCTTCTTTGTACTTCCAGTGCGCGGCGATGCCTTCTTCGGCGATCTGGTGCATTTCGAGTGTGCGGATTTGCACCTCGAAGGGCTGGCCGCCTTCGCCGACTACAGAGGTATGCAACGACTGGTAGAAGTTCTCGCGCGGGATGGCGATCCAATCCTTGAAGCGCGTCGGGATCGGCTTCCACGCGGCGTGGATGACGCCGAGCGCCGCGTAGCAATCCTTCACAGACTCGGTGATGATGCGGATGGCGACCAGGTCGTACACCTGATCGATGGTGATGTGCTGACGCTTGAGCTTCTGGTGGATCGAGAAGAGACGCTTGAGCCGGCCATCGATCATCACGATATGGACGCCCGACTCGTCGGTCAACTGGCGGATGCGCGATTTGACCTCTTCGAGGAATTTTTCAAGTCGCGCCCGCCGGCTTTCGACCGACTCTTTGAGCTTCTGGTATTCCTCGGGCTCAAGGTATTGGAACGCCAGGTCTTCCAACTCGCCGCGCACGCGGCTCATGCCGAGCCGGTGAGCGATGGGCGCGTAGACGTCGAGCGTCTCTTGCGCGATCCGGCGGCGCGACTCGCCGTGCATGTATTCGAGCGTGCGCATGTTGTGCAGGCGGTCGGCGAGTTTGACCAGAACGACGCGCACGTCGTCAACCATCGCCAGCAGCATCTTGCGCATGTTGAGCGCCTGGCGCTCTTCGGACGAAGCATGGTCGAGCTTGCTGATCTTTGTCAGCCCGTCTACGAGGTGAGCGATTTCGGCCCCGAAGTATTCCTCGATGTCATGAATCGTCGTCTCGGTATCTTCGACCGTGTCGTGCAGCAGCCCTGTGGCGACGCAGACCGGGTCGAGCTTCAATTCGGCGAGGATGTTGGCGACTTCGAGCGGGTGGACGAGGTACGGCTCGCCCGACTTGCGAATCTGGCCGCGGTGCTGGCGGGCAGAGAACAGGTAAGCGCGGCGCAGCAGTTCTTCATCGGCGCCGGGGTGGTTTTCGCGTACTTTTTCGACGATGCTCTCGAAGCGAATCATGGCTGTTCACTGCCGATTGGATGCGCGTGCGGCTCTCTTTGTCTGCCTTTGTCCACGACAACGGCAAGCAAAGAGAGCCGTTCGTTGAAAGCATAACAACACGCTTGAAAATTAAAAAGGTGGCCGCCTCCGGGAAGGCGGCCACCTTTAATCTTAGCACAGGAGGGCAGCGCGCAGGCGATTAGCCGGCTTGCGCGGCGTCCGCTTTGCGTTTCTCGTACAGCTCTTTCGCCTTCTTGTCAGCGGCGTCAATATCTTTCTGGAGCGCCTGCTGTTGTGCCGTGTCGGTGGTGATGAATTTCTTCTGCATCAGCGACAGCTTCTTAATCGTCCAGACATCGGCGTAATTGGGATTGTATTCGAGCGCCTTGTTCAGGTACTCCAGCGCCTTTTCGATGGACGGGCGCATCTGCGCCGCCTTGTCCGGCGGGATCGGTTGTTTTAAGTCGCCCTTGTAATCAACATATGAGCGGCTGATCTTGAACGAGTCGCTCCAGTAGCTCTGGCCGATGCTGTAAAAGACGGCAGCCTTGGTCTCGTCCGTTGCCGCCGGCAGCGCGGCGCGCGATTCAAGGGTTTCGTGGTATTTCTTACGATACTCTGCGGCCTGCGCCTTGCCCTCGTCGCCTTTCTCTTCGGCGGACTTTGTCAGCTTGTCGTAGATGTCGGCCTGGAAGGCGAGCGCCCGGTCAACCAACTGCGGGTTGTCCTTGCTGGTGTCGATGATGTCCTGGTAACCCTTAAGCGCCCGCTCCGCCGACTCCTGGGTGCGCTGCTGATCGTAGAGCTGATAGATGGTCTGGGCGTGGAAGAGCTTGGCGTTCGCCAGATCGGGGCTGAGATCAACCGCTTCTTTGAATTTCGCTTCGGCGGCTTCGTACTTGCCTTTGTTGAACTCGCGGACGCCCTCGTTGAGCGAATTCTTGGCGCGCAGCTTGTTGATGACGCCGCACCCCTGGGTGGCCACGACGAGCGCCGCGAGCGCCAGCAGCAGCGCCATGTTGCGTTTTCGGTTCACGGGATAGTCCTCCTATGCCTTGCTACTGTAGAAAGTCGATTTGCAGGCCGATGGGCTGAGCGCCCGCGCCTTTGACCGCGTCAATGACGGCAACGATGTCGCCGTAGAGCTTGTCCTTGGGCGCTTTGATGAAGACGGTCTTGTCGGCCTCCGGGTTATTCTGGGCGCGCTGTTCGATGATCCCCTTGAGCGTCGTCTCCAGGTCGGTCACCGGCATCGGGCGGTTGTTGAGCTTGACCTGCTGGTCGAGGCCGCCGCCTTCGCGCATGACTTCGACGACAAGCAAGGTCTCGTTGGGCGGCGTGTTCTGCTGCGTGTCTTTCGGCTTTTCAGGAATCTGCGACTCGAACTTCGATTCCCTGTGCGGCTGGATCACCATGAAGATGATCAGCAGCACGAGCAGAACGTCAATCAACGGCGTGACGTTGATGTTGGGCGGCGCCAGCCCCAGTTTTCTGTGGGGCACGCCATCGGATTCGCTTGGTTCTCCATGTGCCATAATGATTTCAAGCTGCCGGTAGGCGGTGGCCGCCGGCAACGCCCTCCTTAATGAAAAATCTCTGTGGCGCGGGCGCAAGGGCTTAAGCCCCCTGCGCCCGCGATTCTACCCTGACGCGTCCAATGCCACTTCCGCGCGGACGCCGATTAAGTGCCGCCGCCGCCGGCGCCGGTCTTGGCCTTGTCTTTTTCAGCGACGAGGCCGATCTTGTCATAGCCGGCTTCGCGCACCGCATCAATGACGCTGACGACGGTTTCGTACTTCACCCCCGTGCTGCTCTTGATGTAGACGATCTGCTCGTTGGGCGGCTTATCCTTGAACTTCTCTTTGAGCTTGTCCTTGAGGATGTTCGGCAGGTCTTCTTTGTTCACCTTGTCGCGCCCGAAGTAGACCTCCGTGTCGGTCGGCACCGCGATGACCGCCGAAGTCTCCTTGATGATGTTCGGGTCGGCTTCGGGGTTCTTCGATTTCGGTAAGGCGACGCTGACGCCGCTCTGCAACATCGGGGCGATGACCATGAAGATGATCAGCAACACCAACATGACGTCGACCATCGGCGTGACGTTGATGTCAGAGACCAGCCCGCCTTCGCCGCTGCCTACTGCCATTCCCATAATGTCACCTCTTGTTACTTAAGCTCGCGGCGCTTGATGAAGTAATCGATCAGCTCCGAGCTGGAGTTGTCCATCTCGATGGTGAAGGCTTCGACCTTGTTGGTGAAGATGTTGAAGGCCCACACCGCCGGAATCGCCACCAGCAGACCGAAGGCCGTTTCAATCAGCGCCTCGGAAATGCCGCCGGCGACCGCCGAGATGCCGGTGCCTTCTGCCGCCTTCATGCCCTGGAAGGCCGAGATGATGCCGATGACCGTGCCGAGCAGTCCGACGAACGGCGCCGTCGAACCAATCGTCGCCAGGCCCGACAAGCCGCGCTTCAATTCGGCGGTCTTCAGGGCGGTGGCGCGCTGCAAGGCGCGGCGGGCGGCATCCATCGTCGTACCGGGAATGTCGGCGCCGGTCTGGTGTGCCTGAAACTCCTGAAGGCCGGCGTTGACGACCATCGCCAGGTGCGATTTCTTGTGGCGGTCGGAGATGGCAATCGCTTCATCGATGCGGTTGTCGCGCAGTGCGGCTGCAACTTTCGGGGCAAACTGACGCGACTGGTTGCGGGCGGCGTTGAACGTCAGCCAGCGCTCGACCATCACGGCGATTGAGTACATGCTCATGATCGCCAGCACGATGGCGACGACCAGCGCCGGCCATTTCATCTTTTGAATCATGCCCCAGAGCGAGAAGTCTTCCGTCGCCGGCTGATCCGACTTGGTGGCATCCGCGGCCTGGAGCATGAAGAATGCGAGCTTGTTGCCCGCCAACCAGATGTTCTGAAGAAGTAGCATTGGTAGAAACCCTCCGAATTCAAATTTGATGCTTTGATTGCGAGGCCGGGCTCTGATGAGCCCGGCCTCAAAGGCCATTCTGCCGCACGATCACAGGTTGAAGTTGAAGGTGATCGTGCCGATGACTTTCACGGGTACGCCGCTCAACTGGGTCGGCGTGAACTTCCAGCCGCGCGCCGCCGCTTCGGCAGCCGGCTTGAGCAGCGGGTGGCCCGAAATGGCGCGCGCCGAGATGACGTTGCCGGATTCGTCCACCGTGACTTCGACAACGACAGCGCCGCTGACGCGCGCCGTCTTCGCCAGTGGCGGGTAAGACGGCTCAACGCGACGAGTCGCCGAGCCTTGCAGGACGCCGCCCGACTTGCGAATAATCTTCGGCGGCTCGGGCTTCGGCTCCTCTTTAGGCGCTGGCGGCGGCGGCGGCGGCGGCGGCGCGTCTACGGGTGCGCCACCGGGAATGCCTCCGGGAACGCCACCGGGAACGCCGCCCGGAACACCTCCGGGAACGCCGCCCGGCGCGGCCTCAAAGGTCTGCACAGGAACTGGCGGTCGCTTCTCGACGACCGTCTTGATCTCTTTCGGCGCTTCCTTGACGGAAGCGAACTGCGGCACCTCGACGGGCTTGGTCACCTTCGGCGGCGGCGCGGGTGGCGCGGCGGCAGGCGGCGGCGGCGGCGCCGCTACCAGGGTGATGTTCTCGCCCGTGTCGTTCATGCGCGAGTTGACGAGCAACACACCGGTGACCGCGACGATCAAGAAAGCCACGGTCAACCAGACGCCCATCGTGTCGTAGAAGTAGATCACCCGGTCATCGCCGACGGTCTGCGCGTTGGAGGTCACCATCTTGCCGAACATCAGGTCGTGATCCTGCTCGGTCGCGACCGCCGCCGGCAGCGCAAACCATGCGTGCGCGATGGGCAGGATGGCGAGCACGATGCCGATCAGCAACACCCCCAGCATGCTCTGACCCGTGTACCACCAGACATCGAAACAGACGAAGGCGTAGAAGAAGGCGAAGAGGCCGTAGAGGAACCACAGCGTAGCACTGCGCCCTTTTTTCTTGGCGAGAAGGGCCGGAATCGCCGCCAGCGGCGCGGCCAGCACCGCCAGGATTAACATCTCGCGCAGCAGGGAGAGCACTAACTGGACTTGCTCGGACATCTGATTACCTCCGATAGTTCTTCGGTCGGTCTGAGAGGCCGCTCCGGCAGCCTGCCCGGTCGTCATCTGAGCGATGAAGCGAACTGATATGGAGTTGTTGCCGTCTCAGAGCGAAACGGGTAAAGCAATTCAGACTTGAAGCCGTCTATTCCCCGGATATCTTGCTGATAAGGTACAGGCTGAAGACCGGCTGAGTCTACTACTCGCCTTCCCGTCTCGTCAAGGAATTTTGAATTCCCTGGCGACTTAGACACCGCCCACACGGAGTTTGTTCCCATCCCTCGCCATTGCAGCTCGTGAGGTCGGAAACCCGGGCGTCACTTCAGCGCCCGAAGGCGTCACGCGCCGGGCGCGGCTGGCGAATGAGTTCGACGATTCGCCAGCCGCGCGCCTTAGACTTTCGCGAGCACGCGCTCGCCGGTGCGCGCATTGGGCGGCGGCGTCTTGCTCGGCTTTTTGCTGGTCCAGTAATTCCACCATAACATCATCGGGCTGGCGACGGCGATTGAAGAGTACGTGCCGATGATGATGCCAATCGTTAAAGCGAGTGCGAAGCCGCGCAGCACTTCGCCGCCAAATAATACAATCGCAACCACCGAAATGAATGTCAATCCCGAGGTGATGACCGTCCGCGACAACGTTTGGTTGATCGAATCGTTGGCCACCTGCGCCAGGCTATCGCGCCGGCGGAAGCGCAGGTTTTCTCGTATTCGGTCAAAGATGACAATCGTGTCGTTCATCGAGTAGCCGACCAGCGTGAGCAGCGCCGCGATCACCGTCAGGTTGATCTCCCACTGGAAGAGGCTGAAGATGCCGAGCGTGATCATGACGTCGTGGAAGACCGCCAGCACCGCCGCGACGCCGTAAATCCACTCGAAGCGGAAGGCGATGTAGACCAGCATGCCGGCGAGCGCCGCCAGCGTCACATAGATGGCGCGGTTGCGCAGGTCCGAGCCGACCACCGCGCCGACGACGTCTGCCGAGATGACCGCAAACGAGCCTTCCATAAAGGTCGGCTGCATCTTCTGCGCCAGGTCGCCCGGCAGGTTCGGCACCTGGCCGAGGTCGTTGATGACGCCGTTGCTGTTCTTGCGATAGTCGGCAATCGCCTTGGCGGCGTTCTTGTAGGTCTCGTCACCCGGGCCGGTGCCGAGCGGGTTGATGCGCGACAGCGCGTCCTCGATCTCCGAGGTGCCGGCGAGGTTCAAATCGATCTTGCCGGCGTAGAAGCGGTCGAGGATCAACTGCTTGATGCGGTTCTGGTCGAACTGATCATAGTTGCTGGCCGTGAGCGTCAATCCCTGGATGGCGTTGATGTCGGTGATGAAGCCGTGGTTCTGCCCGTCGCGGAAGGCGATGATCTGGTCACCGACCTGGCGGTACGGGTGGGCGGTCGCAAAGACCTGTTGATTGATGCTGAACGGGTCGGCCTGGCGCAGCTCGGCTTCGACGCCTGCGGCGTCAATCGAATTGATATTGACGCGGCCCGCGGCGACATCGCCCGCAGGGCTCAGGCTCTGCAAGCCGCGAATGATCCGCCGCTTGTCTTCGTCAACGCGGCGCTCGGATTCGCTGCCCTGCTCAAGCTGCGGCGCATGGATGATCAATTCGTTCGGGCGCGAGACCACCGGCTGCAAGGTCACCTTATCCGTCGGGATGCCGACCTTGCCGAGCGCGCCGCGGACGCGGTCGAGGCTCGGGTTTTCGGTGAAGCGCACGGTCATCAGCGTGCCGCCGGTGAAGTCTACGCCGGCGTTGAAGCCGCGCAGTTGAACTGAAACGGCCCCCAGCAGCATCAAGAAAATGGTGATACCGATGAATGTCCGCTTTGCCTTGATCCAGTTAATTTTCGGGTTATGAAATATCTCAACCATAATGCCTCTGAAAAGAGGGACGGAGGACCGGGGACTAGGAGCTAGAGGCCGGAAGTTTCCGCCGGCCCCTAGTCCCTAGCCCCTGGTCCCTGATCCCTAGATGCTCAAAGATTCCACGCGCGCCTTGCGGTTCAAATGCCACATGAAGATGGTGCGCGAAACGAAGACCGCCGTGAACAGGTTCGCCACAAGGCCGGCGACCAGGGTAGCCGCAAAGCCGCGGATCGGGCCGGTGCCGAAGACGAACAGGAAGATGGCCGAAACGACCGTCGTCACGTGCGTGTCAATGATCGTCAAGAAGGCTTTGCCGAAACCTTCCTTGACCGCCGAGGCGACCACCTTGCCGTTGCGCATTTCTTCGCGGATGCGCTCGAAGATCAGCACGTTCGAGTCAACGGCCATGCCGATGGTCAGAATCACGCCGGCGATGCCGGGCAGCGTCAGCGTCGCGCCGAAGATGACCAGCGCCGCCAGCAGCAGAATCAAGTTCAGAATCAGCGCCAGCACCGCGTTGATGCCCGAGCCGCGATAGTAGAAGAGCATGAAGGCGATGACCGCAAGCAGCCCGGCGATAGATGCCGTGACGCCCTGGCGGATGGAGTCTGCGCCTAACGAAGGGCCGACCGTGCGCTCTTCAAGGTAGACCGCCTTCGCCGGCAGCGCACCGGAGCGCAGAATCAACGCCAGGTCTTCGGCCTGCCGCTTGGTGAATGCGCCGGTGATCTGTCCCTGATCGTGAATCTGCCCTTGAATGGTGGCGCGCGATTTGACCTCGTTGTTCAGCACGATGCAGAGGAACTCGCCGATGTTCTTGCCGGTGACCTCGGCAAAACGGGTCGCGCCGCTCGGCGTCAGCGAAAAACTGATCTCGTAATTCGAGCTGCCGGTGGCCGACTGGCGGGCGCTGGCGTCGCGCATGTCCAGGCCGCTGACGACCATGTTCTTTTCAAGGATCACCCACTGCTCGGCGCCGCTGCTGCCTTCGGCGGTGCGCTCGCGATAGGCGAAGACCTCGTACTGGTCGGAATTCGGCAAGCCTTTGACGGCCTGCTCGGCGGCGTCTTTCGTCGGATAGACCGCGGTGTTCTTGGCCTCAAGCCGCAGCTCAAGATTCGAGTCGGCGTTGAGCGTGTTCTTGACGCGCTCGGTGTCGTCAATGCCAGGCATCTGGATGAGAATCTGGTATGTGCCTTCGCCACCCTGACGGACGACGACCGGCTCGGTGACGCCGAAAGCGTTGACGCGGTTTTCAATGATCTGCTTGGCCTGATCGGTGGCGCGGTCGCGCAACTGGTTGGCAAAGCCTTCGTCGAGCGTCGCGGTGATTGTGCTGCCGCGGTCGCTCACTGTCCAGCCCTGGCCGTAATCGCTTTCAATCTCGCGAACGATGTCGCCGTTGCGGGAGCTGTCGGGGACGGTGACGACGACCTGATTGATGCCCTGCGCCTTGATGTCTGTAAACGGCAGGTTTTTCTGCTGCAAGCGCGTCTTGGCGGCTTCGACGTTGCGCTGCGTCATCTTGTTGATGACATCGTCAACCTGCACCTGCATGACGAGATGGCTGCCGCCCTTGAGGTCGAGGCCGAGGTGAATGTTCTCGCCGAGGTTCTGCTTGATCTGCGACCAGCTAGTGAAATCCTGTACGGTCAGCTTATGGTGCGGCTTGAAGATCACCGCTAGCCCGGCCAGCGTGACCAGCAGGATGATGAGCATGCGATTGCGTATATTTTTACCCATAACAGCGTTGCCCTATAAATTGATTACGCTCACTTGGCGGCTTCGACGTCTTTGACGTCTGCGGATTGCAGCCCGGCAATCGAGCTGCGCAGAATTTCAATCGACACCGACTGCGCGACGCGCAGCTGCACGGTGTCGTCTTTCTCTTTGACCTGGACGATGGTGCCGTAGATGCCGCCGCTGGTAATCACCTTGTCGCCCGGCTTGAGCGCCTTGAGCAGTTGATCGCGTTCCAGCTGTTGCTGCTTCTGGCGGCGCTGCTGCGGGCGGATGATCAGGAAATAGAAGATGCCGAAGATCGCTACCCATGGCGCCAGGAGCATGAGGATGTTGCCGCCGCCGGGTTGACCCTGCAAAAGAAAAAGCGGATAAGCGAGAGCGGTTGTCATGTTCATTGATTTTCGTCCGGCACTTCTAGTGGGAGGTTCCGCTCGCGGGGGCTGCGAACCGAAATCCTTCGTGGTAAGGATCAGTCCTGTCCGCGTGCCAGGTCTTCTAGAAAAGAATGTTGAAACTCGTTAAAAGTGCCAAGCGTGATAGCTTGCCTGATTCGCGCCATGGTGTCAAGGTAGAAGCAGACGTTGTGCAACGAACTGAGCGTCGAATAAAGAATCTCGCCGCTCATATACAGATGCCGCAGATAGGCCCGCGAATAACGCGCGCAGACCGGACAGCGACATATCTCGTCGGGCGGGCGCGGGTCATCTTTATAGCGCGCGTTCTTGACGTTGACGCGCCCCTGGCCGGTAAAGAGCTGGCCGTTGCGAGCGTTGCGCGTCGGCATGACGCAATCGAACATGTCAACGCCGCAGGCGACCGCGCTGACGATGTCTTCGGGGGTGCCGACCCCCATCAGGTAGCGCGGCTTGTCGGCGGGCATGCGCGGCGCGATCCCTGCTACGACTTCCCTCATCGCCGCTTTCTCTTCGCCGACCGACAAGCCGCCGATGGCATAGCCGTCAAAGCCCACCTCAAGCAATCCTTCGAGGCTGCGCTCGCGCAGGTCGAGGTAGACGCTTCCTTGATTGATGCCGAAGAGCGCCTGCGCCGGGTTGACGATCTTCAGCCCGACGCGCCCGGCTTCGCGCGGGTCGCTGTGCAATTCGGTGAGCCGTTGTTTCGAGCGCCGCGCCCAGCGCCCGGTAATTTCGAGCGAGGCGCGCGCTTCGGCGACCGTCGCCGGGTAGGGCGTGCATTCGTCGAAGCACATGACGATGTCCGAGCCGAGCGCCGCCTGGATTTCCATCGAGCGTTCGGGCGACAGGAAATGGCGCGCGCCGTCAATATGCGATTGGAACTCGACGCCGTCTTCATTCATGCGACGCAGGTCTGTGAGGCTGAAGACTTGAAAGCCGCCGCTGTCGGTAAGGATGGCGCGCTCCCAGGAGATGAAGCGGTGCAGGCCGCCGAGTTGATTGATCAGGAGATGGCCGGGCCTTAAGTAAAGGTGGTAGGTATTGCCGAGGATGATCTGCGCGCCGGCGTCTTCGAGCATTTGCTGGGTCAACGCCTTGACGCTGCCTTGCGTGCCGACCGGCATGAAGACCGGCGTGTCAATTATTCCATGCGCCGTCGTGATGCGCCCGGCGCGCGCCCCGGTGGCGCTGTCGGATGCGGTGACCTCGAATGAGAATTGTTCAGCCATAAGGTGAAACGTTTATGTTGCCCGTTCTCCCTGATGGCTCGCAAGGCAAGAGGCACTCAGTTGGCGGGCGGGGCGGGCTGTTCGTCTTCGGGGGAAGGGAACTCGATGCGGTCGTACACGTCGCGCAGGTTGAGTGTGCAGCCAATCGAAGTGAGCGTCACGGTGTCGTCCAGATCAGTAAAAGACTCGACTGCCCACTCGCCATTGGGCTGGCGGCTGTGATGTTCAATCCGGGGCTTATCCTGAGCGACGGTGAGGTAATCGATCAGTGATTCAAGGTAGGTAAGATAGCGCAGGAACTTCACGCCGCGATCAAAGGCTCCGGTCATTGGCGACAGGACTTCGACGATGACTCGCGGATTGAGTACCACGTGCTGGTATTCGTCAAGATAGACCGGCGTGCCGCAGACCACGAGCAGGTCAGGATAGGAAAACAGCCCTTCCATCGAATAACGAGTTACTGGAAGCGGGCCGCTACGCACTTTGGTATCTTTCGACCATGCCTGGCAATGTGTCCCTTTCAACTGGCTGCCAACGATGATAACAAGATTGGTGCAGATCGTTCCGTGTGCCGGGCTTTCGCCGGCCATCAGGTAGATCAGCCCGTCGAGAAATTCGTGCCGCTCCTCGGACGCGCGCTCCAACGCCATGTACTCGACTTCGGTGAAAAGCGTTTCGGCTTTCGGCCAGCTCATCGGCGTTCACCTCCCCAGCACAAGATAGCTGCACGGATTATAGCCCCAGCCATCAACCGTACTAAGCGGCGGTCGAGTTACTGCTGCGTCGTCTTGTAGCCGGGCCGCGCCCGCACGATGGCGTCCGGGCGCGTGACTTTGACCGTGATGCGCCGCGACTCGATCTTCTTTTCGTGCGGCGGGTAGTAGCCGAGCAGGTATTGTTTGCGCAGCTCGTCGGCGATGCGCGCCAGCGCCCCTTTCAAGTCGGCGATCTCGTCGGCGCGCTCGATGACGCCGCCCGACAGTCGCGCCAGCTCGTCCAGATACTCGTCAGCCTGACGGTAGGTGCGATCCAGCTCGCGCAGGGCTTTCTGGCGATTCGCCTCGGCCTTCTGCGGGTCGGTGAGCCGTTCGGTATTGAACCGGCGTTCGAGGCGGCGCTCGACATCGGCGCGCGTGCTGTAGCGAATCGGGTAGACGATGACGTCCTCGCTTTCGATGATCGCGTCGAGCGTGTCTTCTTCGACGATCTCGCTGCTGGCGGTGTCAATCCCGTCGGTAAACAGGATGACCGCTTTGCGGCCCTCGATGTCGGCGAGCCGCTCCCAGACGGCGGTGTAGACGGCTTCGTACACCTGTGTATATTCGCCTGAGCGAATGTCGGCGATGGCGCGGCGCAGTTGCTCGCGGTCGCTGGTTAGCTCTGAGAGGACGCGGACGCTGTCGTTGAATTCGATGAGCAAGACTCTATCCTGCGGGCGCAGGTTATCGATAAAGGCGAGCGCCGCATTCTTGATCTGCTGCAACTGGTCGGCGGTCGAGCCAGAAGAGTCCAACAGCAGGGCGACATTGAAGGGCGCTTCCGTGGTGCCGAAGTATTCAATCGCTTGCCGCGTGCCGTCTTCGTAGATGCTAAAGTCGTTTTTGCTCAAGTCGGTCAGGTAACGACCGCCCTTCTCTTTGACGACGACCGGCACCTGCACGAGCGTCGTGTGCAGCTTGATCGGCTCGTCGTCGGATGGCGCGGGCTTCTGTTTATCCGCCTGCGCGAACACCGAGGAGGCCAGCAGTAAGCCGACCAGTGCGAGCATCGAGCATCGAGCGAGCCATTTCATAAAACCACCTCGATGGAGAAAACGTTGGATGACGGCACGCGTTCCATTCTCTGTCGCAGGTATGTTGCGCCGTCCCGGCATTTGGTTGCAAGCCGGGCGGGGCGGCGGCTTCAACGGCGTATGACGTTCTTGTTTCCCGATGGCGGGCGCGCGACGTTCTTATTGCCTGGTGATGGCGTCGGCGGCACGCCGACGCTTTGCGGGCGGCATTCAGTGTAGCCGTGCCTTTGCGCAGCGTTGGGGCATGTCCCGGCCAGGTCGATTGCAAAGGCATCCTTGTTGAACTGACTCTTCACCAGTTCGAGATTCTGTGCGGCCTCCTCGGCGCTGGCATATTTGGCGATGACCAGGAACCGGTTGTCTATGTGATAAACGAGCAGCACGGCATTGCCTATCTTCCCGTATACATGGCCCGCCCCCTCCTCCGCCTTGGCCAGAGTCTTTGCCGAATCGACGGCGAGGGCGGTCAGGCGCGCGTCAACCGGCGGTTTGGGCCCGCCCTCTAGCTGCTGCCGTAATTGGCTCACCTCTTCGCGGGCCTGGTCGAGGTCGGAGGTCAAACGCTGATTTGCGCTCACGAGGACATTCCGCTGCGCTGTGAACCGCAGATACTGGTATATGGAGGAAAAGGTGGTCAGGCCGAGCAGGATAGCGGAGGCGAAGGCGAGCGCAGCGATGGCCTGCTTCAGGAATCGCCGGGATTGGAATGCGCCCCGGAGCGCGCCGAAGCGCCGGCCCGGTTGCGCCGGGCGCGGCCTAATCTCTGGCAGGGCGGCGGCCTCCACAAGCGACTGCGTCAGGTCTTCGAAGGCGGCGGTCATCTCGTTCAGCGGCGAGTTCGGCACGGAAAGCGGCGTCTCGCCGAAGGCGTAAGCGCCGATGTAGGGGATGTTCTTCTTGGCCATGAAGCGGATGGGGTCTTGCCTGTCGGTCTCGCTCAACAGGTCATGCAACCGCGCGGCGGCCTTCTCCTGCCAGTCTTTCAACTTGTCCTCCTCCAGGTAGCGTTCGACCCTGGAGGGCCGCAGGATCAACTTCGGCGGCTCGCGTTCGACGAGCTGCGGCGTCCGTTCGAGGATCTTGTCGGCAATCTTGCGCACACCATCAACGTTCTGCGCGTTGAGCGCGAATAAGAGTACGACGGTGTCGGGCAGTTGCAACGTGCAGATGCCGCCGATGTCTGTCACCCCTGTGCGGCTGTCGATGAGGACGATGTCGGCCAGTCCCTTCACCTGCTTCTTGAAATTCTCCATGAAGCCGAAGCCGAACCACTTGTCATAGAATTCCTTCCAGTCAAAGTCGTTGACGCGGCCCGCGTACTTGCCGTCTTGCCGCCCGGCGGCGAGGATGGAGATCGAGCCGCCGCCGCCGCTATAAGTCGGCACGGGCTGGACGTACTTTTTGACTTTGACGACGTCCTCCGGCAGCGGCCCGGTCGCCTCCCTGAGAATCTGCTTGTAGTCGTAGAGCATGTCGAGCAGGCCGTGGCGGATGTCCAGGTCGTCCATGTCGAAGAAGTGATGCAGACCCGGCGCCTCCAGGTCCCAGTCGATCACCAGCACGTTCAGCCCGTGCTGGCTCGCCAGCAGCCATGCGACGTTCGCCAGCGCCATGCTGCGCCCGACGCCGCCCTTGTAGGAGTAGAAGGTGATGATGGTCGGTTCCGGTATTGCCATTTCAGACTCAAGCCAGAGACGTCAGGGGGCGGACTTCGGTGCGGCTCGCCAGGGAGCGGCTGGCCGGGCCGCTTGGGCCGTCCCCTTCCGGCTGGAGCCAGCGCCCGGAATAGAGGAAGCTGTCCAAGTCGTCGGCTTCGTAAATGAATTCGTGCGGCTTCCCGTGGCGATGATCCCAGCACACCACACGCCAGCATTCGCAGTAGTTCTTGCGGAGCTGTTTTTTCAACTCGTCGGGCACGCTGCCGTCTATGAGCAGGCAGCAGGTGGCCACCTCCGACACCCCGAAGTCAATCATCCTCGCCAGCCGCTCGTACTTTTCGAGGAAGAGCGCGAAGGGGTCTATGAAGAAGACCGTGATCGGCGGGCGTCGGCGCAGGGTGTAGAGGTTCTCGAAGTTATCCGCGAGCTTGTCAATCAACTGCGTCCCCGACTGAAACTCCGATACCTGATCGATATGCTCGGCCACCGTCTTATCGCCGAATGGCTGCCACCGCTCGTTGAGGCCGCCATACCGATTGCTCTGGCTGTCCCTGAGATAGTCGGCCAGGGCCTTAAGTCCCAGCCCCGTGAGCCGCTTGACCACGCCGGCGATTTCGTCTTCCTTCAGCGCGATGACTGCGTAATAGATGTCCGCCATATCAGTCTCCGAGCTGCAATTGCCTCACCCTTTGCAGAGAGTCGTAGAGGGTTTGCCTCTCTTTCTCCCGCCGCAGCTTTTGGTCCGTGGGCGACAGCTTGCACTCCTCCTCGAAATAGATGCCCCATCGGGCCGCCATCAAGTCGGGGCTGCCTTTAATGGACTTAATGATTTCCAGCACGTTGGCCACGTCAGCCGCCACCAGTTGCAGTGACTGCTTGGCGAGCCAGTGGCCGGGCTCCGCCATCAAGCTCCTGAAATTGGTCAGCACCTCCTCTACCAGCTTCCTCAGTTCGCCGATGGCTTCCGCGCTGTCGGGGCTGGCGTGCCAGATCGGCTGACCCTGGAACCGCTTGAGGCCCTGGCGGACCTTGCCCAACAAAGTGACGAAGCCGGTCAACGGCAACCCCGGCAGGTCGGTGCCTTTGGTTAGGATCGTCATGAACAGGGTCGAACTGAAGACCAGCGTGGCGATGCCGAACAGGAACGATTCGCCCGCCGTCTTCAAGTGCGCCGGCGTGAACAGGCCGGCCAGGCGGAAATCAAAATCCCACCTGTACTCGCCCTGGATCAGCCGGGCGGCGCCGGTGATCAGACTGGCGAGGAGAATAATCATCGCGCAGGTAATCGCGCTGCGCAGCGCCAGCCGGTCGGTGGCCAGATACCATTCCTTTTGACGCGTGCGGATCAACAGGTAAGTCGTAATGACGGGCAGCGGCACGACGAAGAGAAACAGCGGCAGACTGGCCTCGAGTTTCATTTCTACTTTCACCGCGCCGATGAGCGCGAGGTTAGCCGGGAGTGCGCCATACAGGACCAGCCCCCACCCCCTGAGCCCGAGCAGCCGGTCCAAACGCACCAGCTTCGCCGGCTCGCTTCTTGGGGCGGCTTTGATCCGTCTGACCTCCGTGGCCATGCGTTCACCTGGCGGCTGGTAACCCGGCCGAATGCCCTGCGGCTTGTCTGTAAACCTTCCTCGGTCATTCGTCCGAGGACGCAGACGCTCGTGACTGCGATCCTGGCGTTTCGTGGCTAGGCGCGGGCCGCCGGTTCAGGCGATCCGCCAGGCCCCGCGACGTGTGAGTTGATCCCATTTCAATAGGCCGCGGGGAGGTTACAAAAAATACATGTTGATGTCAACCTCTTAACCTGGCCTCTTCCCGCGATGCCAGCCCTGACCGCAGCCGCTTACTTTTTGCCCCGCGTTGATGTAGGATGTGCGGCGCACCAGGTTGATTCATCATGCATCAGGCGCTCTCAGGAATTCGCGTGCTCGATCTGTCGCGGCTGCTGCCCGGCCCGTTCGCTTCGATGATGCTCGGCGACCTCGGCGCCGAAGTCATCAAGGTCGAAGAGCCGCGCACCGGCGACCCGACGCGTTGGAGCAAGCCGGCCATCGGCAAACAGAGCGCCGCCTTTCTGCAAGTCAACCGCAACAAGAAATCGATTGCTCTTGATCTCAAGCAACCCGCCGCCCGCGACCTTTTTCTCAGGCTAGCCGAAACCGCCGACGTCGTCCTTGAGCAGTTCCGACCGGGCGTCGTTGATCGTCTGGGGGTTGGCTACGAAGCGTTGAAGCCAGTCAACCCGCGCCTCGTCTACTGCTCGCTCTCGGGCTTCGGGCAGACCGGGCCGCACCGCGAGCGCAGCGGCCACGACATGAATTACCTGGCGCTGGCGGGCGTCCTGGGGCTGACGACCGACGAGCGCGGCAAGCCAGTGATTCCCGGCGTGCAGGTCGCCGATCTGGCCGGCGGCATGGTCGCGGCATTCGCCATCCTCGCCGCGTTGATGGCGCGCGAGCGCACGGGGCAAGGCCAGTACGTGGACGTCTCGATGTTCGATGTGATGCTGGCGATGCTGGCGATCCCTGCGGCGCACCACTTCGCCGGGCATCGCCTTGAGGTCGGCGGCAAGTACGCGCTCAGCGGTGCTTACCCGTTTTATAACGTCTATGAAACGAGTGATGGCCGCTACATGACATTGGGCGCACTGGAGCCGAAGTTCTGGGCGAATTTCTGCCGTGCGGTTGGGCGCGAGCAATGGGCCGCCCGGCAATTCGATGACGGCGAGCGCCGCGAAAATCTTTTCAATGAACTGCGCGCGCTCTTTAAGTCGCGGACGCAGAGCGAATGGATCGAGCTGATGCGCGACGCCGACTGTTGCTGCGAGCCTGTGCTGTCAATGAGTGAAGCCTTCGCGCATGCGCAGACCACGGCCCGCGAAATGGTCAGTCAGGTAGCGACGACAAGCGGCGAGCCGGTCGCGCAGCTCGCGCCGCCTTACAAGCTGAGCGATACGCCGACCGAGATGCGCGTCGGTGCGCCGGCGCTCGGCGCGCACACGGACGAGTTGCTTGAAGCCATTGGCGTCAGCGCACCGGAGCGCGAGCGTTTGCGCGCCGCGGGCGCGATTCGCTGATCGTCGAACGAATGAGGAGATGCACATGGATTACACCTTGACCGAAGAACAAGAGCAGCTCTTGAAGCTCGTCGAGGAGTTCGTGCGCGGCGATGTGAAGCCGTACTTCGAGCAGCACGGCGCAGACGAATTCCCCTGGCCGCTGTTTCGCAAGCTCGGCGAGTTGGGGCTTGCGGCCATCCCTTTCCCGACCGAAACCGGCGGCGGCGGGCTCGATTATTCGACCTACGCGGTTGTCCTCGAAGAGCTGACGCGGCTGGGCAGTCATCTCGGCGGCTTGCTGGCGGTTCACGGCCTGCCGCAGCTCATCATCAATCAATTCGGCACCGCCGAGCAGAAGCAGAAGTACCTGCCGGCGATGGCGCGCGCCGAACTGCTCGGCGCGTTTGCGCTCACCGAGCCACACGCCGGCTCGGACGCGCAGAACATCCATACCCGTGCAGAGCTGCGCGGCGATACCTACGTGCTGCGCGGCCAGAAGATTTGGATCACGCACGGCGGCGAGGCCGATGTTTATATCGTCATGGCAGTGACTGAAAAGGGCAAAGGCGGCCGCGGGATCAGCTCGTTCATCGTCGAGAAGGGCGCACATGGGCTGGCCTTCGGCAAGCGCGAGCGCCCGATGGGCCTGCCGCATCACACCCGCGAGGTCTTCTTTGAAGATTGCGAGGTGCCGCGCGCCAATCTTGTGGGCCGCGAAGGCGACGGGTTCAAGGTGGCGATGACGGCGCTCGATTCGGGGCGCATCACGGTGGCGGCGACTTCCGTAGGCACCGCGCAGCAGGCGTTCGAGCACGCCTTGCGCTATGCGGTCGAGCGCCAGGCGTTCGGCCAGTCAATCGGCAGTTTTCAAGGCATTCAGTTCATGCTCGCAGACATGGCCGCCGGCATCGAAGCGGCGCGCTGTGTCGTGCGCAAAGCCGCGTGGCTCAGAGATCGCGGGCTGCCGTTTAATGCCATCGCTTCGATGGCCAAGCTCTTAGCGACCGACACCGCAATGAAAGTGACGACCGACGCCGTGCAGATTTATGGCGGCTACGGCACGAGCGAAGATTATCCCGTCCAGGCGCTGATGCGCGAAGCCAAGATCGGCCAGATCGTCGAAGGCACCAACCAGATTCAGCGCATGATCATCGCCCGCGAGCTCTTAAAGAAATTTGCGCGGTGATCTGCTCTCCGTCTGCCAACCTTTGTCGTCGCCGGTGAATCGAAGGGGCCGCTATGCAAAACCAACTTGTCAACTGTGCGCGCCGGTCGGCATGGCTTCTGCTGCTGGTCATCGCCTTATCCGGCTCACTTGCGGCGCAGAGCGATGAGACTTCGCGCTCATGGAATCGCCCGGTGAAGCCGTTTCGCATCATCGGCAACATCTATTATGTCGGCGCGACCGAGGTCAGCGCCTTTCTGATCACCTCGCCGCAGGGCCACATCCTGCTCGACAGCGGATTCGCCGAGACCGTGCCGCAGATTCGCGAGAACCTCAAACAGCTCGGCTTTAAGCTCGAAGATGTGCGGCTGCTCATCAATGGCCACGCGCATTATGACCATGCCGGCGGGCTGGCGGAGTTGAAAGCCCTGACCGGCGCGAAACTCGCGGTAAGCGAGGCCGACGCCGCGCAGCTTGCCGTTGGAGGCCGTGGCGATTTCCAGTGGGGCGACACGCTGGCCTTCGCGCCGGTCAAAGCCGACCGCATCCTGCACGACGGCGACACGGTCGAAGTCGGCGGCGTCTGGCTGGTGGCGCACCTGACGCCCGGCCATACCAGGGGCAACACCACCTGGACGATGGAAGTTAAAGATGATGGTAAAACCTATAACGTCGTCTTCATCGGCAGCACCTCGGCCCCCGGCTACAAGCTGGTCAATAATGCGAAGTATCCGAAGATCGTTGCCGATTATCAGCGCAGCTTCCGCGTGCTGGAATCCTTACCGTGCGACGTTTTCCTCGGCCCGCACGGCTCGATGTTCGGCTTGCTCGACAAGATAGCCAAACTCGAACAGGGCGCAGCGGCCAACCCCTTCATTGATCCGCAGGGCTATCGCCAGTTTGTCGAAGAATCAAAAAAGAGCTTCTACGAACAGCTCAAGGCACAGCAGGCGACAAAGGCAAAGTAAGATTCGCTTCAAGGTGCGCCCATGGACTTTGGTCTTTCCGATGAGCAGCAGCAGTACCTGAAATCGCTCGGCGAATTCCTGGCGGCAGAGGTCGCGCCGCACGCCGCCGAGATGGATCGCACGGAGTCCTTCCGGCGCGACACGCTGACCCAGCTTGCGCGCTTCGGCTACACCGGCTTGAACTTTCCCGAAACCTACGGCGGCACCGGCGCCGACTTGCTGACGGCGACGATGGCTTCAATCGAGCTGGCGCGCGCCGACGCGGCGACGGCACTCTCCGTGGGCGCTAGCCTGGCGCTCTGCGGCTATCCCATCTTGAAATACGGCACAGAGGCGCAACGCCGGCATTATCTCCCCCGACTGATCGCCGGCGAATGGATCGGCGCGCTGGCGCTGACCGAGCCGGGCGCGGGGTCAGACCTCGCGGGCGTAAAGACGCGCGCCGTGCGCGAAGGCGATGACCTGGTTCTGAACGGCTCGAAGACCTACATCACCAACGGGCCGATTGCCGACGTGATTCTGACCTTCGTCGTCACAGCGCCCGACCTCGGCACGCGCGGCTACAGCTTGATTCTGGTAGACGGCGACGCGCCGGGCCTGACGCGCGGGCGCAAGCTTGAGAAGATGGGCGTGCGCGGCTCGCCGACCTCCGAGCTGTTTTTTGAAGATTGCCGCGTGCCGGCGGCGAATCTGCTTGGCGAAGAGAACAGCGGCTTTCCGACCTTGATGCAATGTCTCGCTTATGACCGCGTCGGCATGGCCTGTTTCTGCCTCGGCATCGCCAAAGCCAGCCTTGATGAAGCCCTGAAATACGCCACGACGCGGCAGGCGTTCGGCGCGGCTATCGCCGGCTTTGAAGAGATCAGCTTTAAGCTGGCCGAGATGAAGGCCGAGATCGATACGGCAGAGCTATTGATCTATCGCGCCGCCTGGCTGCACGATCAAGGTGAAGACGTGACAGTGGTTGCTTCGATGGCCAAGCTCTACGCCTCTGAGGTCGCCAAGCGCGCTGCCGATTACGCCGTGCAGATTCATGGCGGCGCCGGATACTTTCGCGATTACCGCGTCGAACGCCTCTACCGCGACGCGCGGCTCTGCGAGATCGGCGAAGGCACAAGCGAGATTCAACGCATGATCATCGCCCGCAGTATTCTCGGCACGAGCAAATGAGTGACGATGGCCTGGGAGCGCGGGCGTCTCGCCCACTTGCTGCGCGCATACGCAAGCCCGGCGGGCAAGATGCCCGCGCTCCCAGGCTACGCTGATTAAAAGGGTTTCAGTGCTTGGCCGAGCCGTTTTTGTGAGACTGTCTGCGCCGCCGCTCGACAGGTGAGTGGTTGCGGCTACGCAAATGACGAGCAGAAACGATGCGCGCAATCAGCGACAGGAAATGATCGAATTCGATAGGCTTCTGAGCGACGGCAATCGCTCCGAGTTCCATCGCCCGGTTCAGGTATTGTCTTTCGACGGCGCTCATGGCGACAATCGGAATTCCATCAATGCGCCCGTCGGCGCGCACCAGGCGGATCAAATCCAGGCCATTGATGTTGGGCATGTTGATGTCAGTGACGATTAGATCGGGGCGTTCAGAGACGGCGCGCAGGTAAGCTTCCTCGCCATCAGCCGCGGTGATAACGTCGAATCCTTCAAACTCAAACAGCATGGTCAGCGCCGCCTGCGTATCGGCGTCATCCTCGACCAACAGTATTCTGTTTTTCACTTCCTGTGACATCTCATTGACCAAGTACGACAATTTTCTATTGCCGGTTCAAGCCCGATTATGATGCTATTTGTTACATCCGGCTTAAACTCACAACTTTATTTTGCAACATCCGTGCCGCGAAATTGACTGGTTTTGGCTGGGGAATAAAGGCAAGCAATGTCCACAACATGACGCCGCTTGATGCGAACCGCGTGTTGGCTGACCGTCCGGGTTGTCTTGCTTCGATGCAACCTGCGGCTGATTCCATACTCTGTGAGGGAGTCACCTTAGAACAAAAACTGCCACGCCGCGGTCACGGATTATGTTCTCTATCAAAGCCGCGCGCGCCCGGCGACGGGTTGACGATTAACGGATGAAACGCGCCGCGACAATCAAGCAAACTCCAGCTCGACCGGGTTGGGAATGATCCCGGCGTGATGCGCGCGTTCAAGCAGCAAGCGCACCGCCTCGCGCCCGCGCTCGCCATAATCGATGGTGTAGTCGTTGACATACATGCCGACGAACTGGTCGGTCAGTGACTCTTCCATGCCGCGCCCATACTTCATTGAATGGCGCACCGCCACCTGACGGTGTTGTAAGCCGTACTCGATGGACTGGCGCAGCAGCCGCGACACTTTAGCAATCAGCTCCGTGCCGAGCGACTTCTTGATGGCGTTGCCGCCAAGCGGCAGCGGCAAGCCGGTTTCGACCATCCACCACTCGCCGAGATCGATCACCTTATGAAAGCCGCGCGCCTTATAGGTCAACTGGCCTTCGTGGATCAACAGTCCGGCGTTGACCTCGCCGCTCTCGACCGCGTCCATGATCTGGTCGAACGGCACGACACGGGTTTCGACCTCGCCGAGGCAGAGCCGCAAAGTCAGGTAGGCTGAAGTCATCTCGCCGGGGATGGCAATCGTCTTGCGCCGCGCCTCGTCTATCGAGAGCGGCTGGCGGGCGATTACCAGCGGCCCGTAGTTGTCGCCCATCGAAGCGCCGCTCGTCAGCAGCGCATAGCGGTCGAGCACATAGGCATAGGCGTGAATCGAGATGGCCGTGACGTCCAGCTCGGCATTCATGGCGCGGCGGTTGAGCGTTTCGATGTCCTGGATGACGTGGCGAAACGTCAGCCCTTCGGTATCGATCTGGTCGGTCGCCAGCGCGTAAAACATGAAAGCATCGTCGGGATCGGGACTGTGGCCCAGGGTAATCTCGCGTTTGTCCATCGGGTGTCGTGCGCTTGAAAGCGCGCTCCTTCTTTATACAAAGTAATCATTCAAGATCAGCCACGCAAGCCCATAGCTTGCGCTCACGAAATGGCAAACTATAGCGACCGGCGCAAAGCTTTCGCAAGCTCGCGGGGCTGGGTTATACTTGCCGGTCTATCTTATGCGGCGCGCCGCTGTCTGAGCGCGCCGCCGAAATATTCATGGAGGCCATCAATCAATGACGGTGATCGAGCGAGTAACTGCAAGGGAGATTCTGGATTCACGCGGCAACCCAACAGTCGAAGCAGAAGTGACACTCGTAAGCGGCATCATCGGGCGTGCGGCGGTGCCGTCGGGCGCTTCGACCGGCGAGAACGAAGCGCTTGAGCTGCGCGACGGCGACAAGAAGCGTTACCTCGGCAAAGGCGTCAGCAAGGCCGTCGCCAACATCAACACGCAAATCGCCAAGTTGATCGTCGGGCGCGACGCGCTGATGCAGGCCGATATCGATCTGGCGATGATTCAAGCCGACCAGACCTCGAACAAGCGCAAGCTCGGCGCTAACAGCATCCTTGCCGTGTCGCTAGCGACGGCGCGGGCGGCGGCGGACGCGCTCGGCGTGCCGCTCTACGCTTACCTGGGCGGCGTCGGCGGGCGCACCTTGCCTGTGCCGCTGATGAACATCGTCAATGGCGGCGCGCACGCCGACAATAATGTCGACCTGCAAGAGTTCATGATCGTGCCGGCGGGCTTCGCGTCGTTTTCGGAAGGCTTGCGCGCCGGCGTCGAAGTCTTTCACGCGCTCAAGTCGGTTCTGAAGAAGCGCGGTTACTCAACTTCGGTGGGCGACGAGGGCGGCTTCGCGCCGAACGTGAAATCGAACGAAGAGGCCATTGAATCCATCCTCGAAGCCATCGCGAATGCGGGCTACAAAGCCGGCGAGCAAATCGCCCTGGCGCTCGATGCGGCGTCGAGCGAGTTCTATACGGATGGCGCTTACGTCTTCAAGAAATCGTCCGGCGAGCGCAAGAGTGCAGACGAGATGGTGCGGCTCTACAGTGATTGGGTGAGCAAGTACCCGATTGTTTCTATCGAAGACGGGCTTGCGGAATCCGACTGGCGAGGGTGGGCGACGTTGACCGCAGAGCTTGGCGACCGCGTGCAACTGGTCGGCGATGATCTGTTCGTGACCAACGTGGCCTACCTGTCGCGCGGCATCAGAGAGAAGGCCGCTAATTCGATTCTCATCAAGGTCAACCAGATCGGCTCGCTCACGGAAACGCTCGACACGATTGAGCTGGCGAAGACGCACGGCTACACGTCGGTGATCTCGCACCGCTCGGGCGAAACCGAAGACACCTTTATCGCCGACCTGGCGGTGGCGACCAACGCCGGCCAGATCAAGACCGGCTCGGCGTCGCGCACCGACCGCGTCGCCAAGTACAACCAGTTGCTGCGCATCGAAGAAGAGCTGGGCGCGGCGGCGCGCTTCGCCGGCTTCAATGCCTTTACCAGCGTCGACGTCGAGCGCTTCGGCAAGCGCCCGGCGCGCAACGCGGCGAAGAAGTGACGAAGTCATGACCGCCCTGGAAACGCTCGGCTGGAATGCGCATTTCGACAGCGCCTTCGCGCCGCACCGCGAGCGCGGCGCCGAGGCGGCGCGCGTTGCCCTCGAATATCAGGGCCTCTACCGCGTGATGACCGAGCGCGACGAATTGCTCGCAGAGGTGCGCGGCAAGCTGCGTTACGAAGCGCATGGGCGTGAAGGTTTTCCGGCGGTCGGCGACTGGGTAGCCATCTCCAGGCTGCCGAACGAAGGCCGCGCCGTGATCGAAGCGGTGCTGCCGCGCACCAGCAAGTTCTCGCGCAAGGCGGCGGGCGAAACCAGCGAAGAACAGATCGTCGCCACCAACATTGACACGGTCTTTCTGGTCGTCGGCCTCGACAACAACTACAACCTGCGGCGCATCGAGCGTTACCTGATCCTCGCCTTCGAGAGCGGCGCTCGCCCGGTCATTATCCTGAGCAAAGCCGACCTGGCGAAAGACGTCGAAGCCTGCCTGCGCGAAGTCGAGCCGGTGGCGCTCGGCACGCCGATTCATGCGATCAGCGCCAAGCGTGGCGAAGGCATCGAGCCGCTCGAAGATTATCTCGGCGTCGGCAAGACGATTGCGTTTCTCGGCTCAAGCGGCGTCGGCAAGTCTACGTTGATTAACCGGCTGTTGGGCGAAGAGCGGCAAAAGACACAGGACGTGCGCGAAGAAGACAGCAAGGGAAGGCACACGACGGTGCATCGCGAATTGATCGTGCTGCCGGCGGGCGGCCTGTTGATTGACACGCCGGGCATGCGCGAGTTGCAGTTGTGGGAAGCCGGCGAAGGCTTGACCGACAGCTTCGCGGATATTGAAGAGTTGGCTGGTGATTGTCGTTTCTCGGATTGCAGCCACGAGCGCGAGCCGAATTGTGCGGTGAAAGCGGCGATTGCCTCAGGCACGTTGTCAGCGAGCCGCCTGGAGAATTACAAGAAGATTCAAAAGGAGCTTGAGTTCCTGGAAGCGCGCACTGACGTGCGCTTGCAACAGAGCCGCAAAGAGCGCGACAAGCGGATTCACAAAACCTTCAACCGCATGAAGCCGAAACGCGGATGATGGCAGAGGTCTTTGAAAGTATGTTTTGAAATTCTCAGTGCCGTAGGCACACAATGTTTATAGATGGAGACAAGTCATGAAAATCAAGCTCCGTAGGAGCGAAATGTCGACATTTCGCTCCTACGGAGCTTGATGAAATAGCTGCCTGGCATTCTATAAACATCGCGCTCCTACGGAGCTTAAAATTCCAAAACACGCTCTGAGAAGATTCAACTCGCACCCAGTGATTCCAGCCGCAATCTCAACTCCACCGCATCCTGATAAAACAATGCCGGATCGTCAGCCAGTGCCACATCGCGCGAGCCGTTGAGGATGGCTTGCAGCTTGGGAATCATCGCTTTGCCTCTGGGGCCAGCTTGTGTTTTCAGATATTCAGTTAGTTGCTGTACCAGCGCGGTTGTCTCTCCCTGCGCAATCGCCTCGGCGACAGAGGCGCACCATTGCGCGCCCCATTCATAACTCTGCCCGCCATCACGCCGGTAAGCCAAGTAAGCTTCCATCGCCCGCTGCCGCGCCTCGGCGGCGGCCTGCTGATCACCGGTGGCCTGCTCAAGGTCGTGGAGAATATCCCACGTTGTCCACGGTGTGGCAGCGTGGCCGTAAGGCTGCTTGCACTCGATGGCGCGCATCAGCTCGCGGCGGGCTTCGTCGTAATGTTTCAGCTTGATGAGTGTATTGGCCAGGTTGTTGCGGTCTAACCCTTCATTCTTCTGATCTTGCAACCTGACGTCAATATCCGCCGCCTGCCGGTGGCATTTCACCGCCTCTTCTAGCCGCCCCATCTGGTCATACAGATTGCCTAGCTCGCCCAGGCTGGCGGCCTCACCCGCAAGGTTCTTCTCCCGCACCTCGATTGCCAGCGATTGCCGGTAAGCGGACTCCGCCTGTTCAAATTGCTCGGCTTGGCGGTGTACTACTCCGATCTGATGCCAGTAGATGGCGACGTGTCCCGGGTCGCCCAGACTTTCAAAGCTCAAGCGCGCTTCGGTGAAAGCCGCCAGCGCCTCCTGATACCGCTCTTGCAGCATTCGGACTGTGCCGAGGTTGCCTTTGTTGACGGCCATCCCTCTTCTATCATCAAGTTTCTCAAAACGCCCGATGGCCTCCTGGTAAGCCGCCGTTGCTTCATCTAATCGTCCTAAATCACTCAGGCAATCCGCCGTTTCGGTAATCGCTGTCGAGGCCATCCTTGCGGCGGCAGTGTTCCCCGCATCGGCGAGCGCCTGGAAACGCCGCTGCGCCTCACCGAGCGGCCCGATGGCGGCTTTGGCCTCTCCGCCCTGCTTTAGCACTCTCCCAAATCTGAAATGCGTCATTGCGATGTCATAGCTCGCCCCCGAATACGCCGCTTTCCCTGCTTCCAGCGACCGCTCAAGCAGTTGTTGCGCTGCCTCGTAAGCGGCGGGCAACTGGCCACCTTCCAGCTGCCGGTCAATCTTCGCGCTTTCGGCCAGGTAGCGGGCATGGCTCCACGAGTCCTCTTGATCCAGCCGGAGCGCGGCCCCTTCGCGCGCATGAGTCGCACGGGCGAGCGCCTGTGAACGACCCAGGTGAGCGAGCAGCGCTTCCAGACTTTGCGCCAGATCAATCACTTCTTCCGGCGTCGCGCGCTCCTTGATCCAATCGAGGAGCGCCATCAGGTTGGGCAGTTCCAGCAGCGTCAGCCGAGCCGATAACTCGGCATCCTGAAAGTGTTGCTCATATAGAAACCGCGTCAACTCCAGCATCGCTTCCGCCCGGCGCGAGCGTGCCGCTTCTTGCTCCGCTTCGCCGAGGTCGCGCAGCAGGTAAGGCGGCAGCGCCGGGTCGAGCCGCAAGTGGCCGTAAGGCATCGCTTCCGCCAGTCCGACTTCGATGAGCCCCCGGCCAATATCGAGCGAAATTTCCTTATCAACCCCAAGCACGTAAGGCAGCACCATCAGATTTGCACCGCCGTGAAAGACGCCTAGCGGTTTGATCTGCTGCCGCATTTCGGGAGGCAGGCGGCGCAGCGAGAGTTCGACGCTGGCATAGAGCGAATTCTCGCGCTCGCCCGGATGCTTGCGCTCCAACTCTTCCATCAGCCGCTGTACGTTGCCGGTCGTCGCGCTCACTCCTTGAATAGCGATCTCGCGCGCCAGCAGCGCCAGCGCCCGCGCGTGGCAGCCGACCGCTTCGACCAGCTCTGCGACCTCTGTCGGCGTGTTGCCGGCGTCGTCGTGCTTCGGCTCCAGCCCCTCGCGCTTCATCACCTGGCTGACCAGCTCGATGGCGTCGTTGGGATCAAGCTCGCGCAATTCGGCGGTGCGAGCGACGGGCGCAAACGGCTCCGGCAGCGGCTCGCGCGAAGTAAAGATCAGCCGCGTCGACGGCCCGCCGTCGAGCATGGCGGCGCAAAGGTCGAAGATTTCTTTGAGCGCAGCATCATCTCGCCGCGTCTCCGTGTCACCGCGTCCCCGCGTCCCCGGGTCAGGCAGCACGCTCTCCATGTTGTCCAGCACGATGATCGTCCGCCGGTCACGTAGCGCGCGCTCGACTTCGAGCCGGCCTTGCTTGAATTCTTCCGCACTGTCACCGACGTGCCACTTCTCGCCTTCGGGCAAGAGCTGCTGCCCCAGCTTGATCAGCACGCCGCGCGCGTCGGAGTATTCTTCCAGACTGACAAAGGCGGCGCGCTCGAATCGG
Source organism: Blastocatellia bacterium (assembly GCA_035275065.1). NCBI lineage: Bacteria > Pseudomonadati > Acidobacteriota > Blastocatellia > Blastocatellia bacterium. Next base: position 37,669 of record DATENM010000087.1, on the reverse strand, counting down.
CGCGTCTCGACCAGCCAGCGCGCCAATTCCACCGCTAGCGTCGTCTTGCCTTCGCCGCCGCGCCCGCGCACCACCACGTAACGCTGCTCGGTGTTTGCAAGCATGCGCTCCAGCTTCAGCAAGTCGCGGCTGCGCCCGACGAAGCTGTGCGCCGGCGGTTCGGGCAGCGCGCCGAGGCTCAGCCGCCGTCGCTGCTGGTGTAGTCTCTTGCTCTCTTCGGGCAGCAGATGAGTAATCAGGCGCGGGTCATTCTCTTCCTGATACAGCACCGGCACGAACCAGTCTTTGAGCCGCAGCTCGCCCGCGCCCATCACCTGAAAGCGAAAGTCGTCGTCGTACAACGTCTGTTGCCCGGTCAGCATGGCCGTGCCGATACGTTTGCCCTCGGCCAGCTCACCATAGAAGGCCGTCACAAATCGCCGCGCGGTTTCGACCAGCACGCTATGCGTCATCGCCACGACCGACGTGACGCCTTCATCGAGCAGCTTTGCCGCGACCGAAGCCGATGGTTTCGCTTCCGCCGCGCTCTGGCAGGCTTCGAGGAAGACCAGCGGGATGCGGTGTTCTCTGACCAGCGCCGCCAGCTCTTCCGCATCAATCAACTGGCTGGCGCGTTTCTCCGACTTGTCGCTGTCTTTCGGGTCTTCAAAGCAGAGCGCGCCTAGCCCGCGCTGCCGGTCATAAACGCCATGACCATCGAAATGAATCACGTCGAACGGATGTTCCGCCTTTCGCAACGCCTGGCGCAATGCGGGCAAGGTCGGCGGGTCGAGCGCCGTTAGCTCGGCCAGCTCACCCAGCGATTCGATGGCCGCAACCAGTGGGCGGGCGCTGATGCGATGGTCGATGTAGGGGGCGCGCTCGTCTTCGGGGCGTGGGCTAACGAGCAGGATGCGAATGGGCAGGCTCGACGCGACGGCAGGCAGGGCGCGCTGCTTCGGCAAGCAGCGGCGCACGCAGACGGCGTTTTTGCCTTGAAAGAGAAAGCTGCGCTCGTCATGCATCAGCTCCCACGGCAAGGCGAGCAGGGCGCTGGCGGCTTCGTTGGCGGCGGCCTGTTCAGCCTCATTGCTGCCTTCGATCAAGCGGCTGTCAACGAAGATCGAAAAGCGCCGCTCGATGCCGTCTGCCGACTGCTGCCAATCGGCCATCAAGTCGCGCGCCGACTGCGCGACGGTCGCGGCGTCGTAGAGCTGCCGGCCCCACTGCGGCAGTTGCGCTTCGATGCGCCTGGCGCGCTCGGTGAAGAACCTCGTCGGCCAGCGGTAATACTCTTCCAGATACCAGCGCAGCTCGTCGGTTTCAATCGGGCCGAGCGGCGCAGTGAATTGGAACTCGGCGCTTTCGGCGGCGGGGCGAGCCGCATCAGCCGGGTCGTAAATCAATTGCGCCGTCGCGCGGACTCGCCACTTGCCCTCGCTGATTTTTTCGATGCTGGCCTGCTTCAACTTCAATTTAAGCTCAGCGACCGCGTGAGCTGGCGGCTCCGGCGCGGGCTGACGGTCATCAGGCAACTGTTCGCCGAGCGCTGCGAGTATCTGTGGTAGAGCTTCGCTGACCGCGCCGGTTCTGAGCTCGACCGGGATGGCGACCGGCTGCTCATCGAACCAGTTATCGAGCGCCGCAGGCTTGATGCCCGGTAGCAGCAGCGGGATGACGCGGTAGCCGGCATCCTTCTTCTCTCGCTCGACTTCGAGCGCCTTGCTGATCTCTTTGCGCACCCAGGGCGAGTTGACTGTGTCGGGGCTGAACACGACGATGACCTGCCGTGCCTGCTCGATGGCGGCGTTGATTTCAGGGGCGAGCTTGGCACCGCCGCGCAGCTTGCGCGAATCAACCCAGACCGGCAAGCTGTGAGCTTCGAGTGCATCGCGAAGCTCTTTGACGAAAGGGTCGTCGCTGCTGGCGTGTGAGATGAAGATGTAGGCCGAAATGACTGCACCTCTGGACGACGAACCAGAGGCGCGTAGCCTATCACACTCAGCTCTGTTGTTCTACCTCGGCAGGCTCGGCAGTCGGCAGGACGCCGTTTTCTTCGAGAAACTTGCTCAGCACCCACAGCGCGATCAGCGCCAGCACCACAAGATTCGGCAATAACAGCGGAGCGAACGGCGGCGCGCCATGCACAACGTTTTGAAACATACTCGCCGACGGCCCATGCAAGTCTGCCAGCCCGTGCAGCAGAAAGCCCAGTATGCCGATGGCGGCCTGGGCCAGCAAAACCAGCGCACAGAGACCGAGGAAGCGGCGACCGACGCGGACGAAGAACGGCACCAGCAGGAAGCTCACCGCAAAGGCGCTGCTCGCGACCGGCAGCCATTCAATCGGGTGAAAAAAGCCATTCGTCGCATGGTCGGTCAGGCTGAAGATGAAGTTGCCGGCAAAGCCGCCGAGCGCCAGCAACAGCACCCAGTAAGCCCAGGCCATCGTGCCCGCCGTCACCATGCGGTTTAACAACAACAACAACCCCACGCCGGTGTAGGCGAGCGGGGCCGCGAAGGGCGCGGCGTAAGTCAGGCTCTTGACCGTGCGCTCGTAGAAGAAGCGGCTGTCGAGGTGCAGCACGACGCCGGTGATGCCGATGATAATCGCCGCCCAGCCGACCAGATAGCCCAGGTCGCGCCACACCGCCGCATAGCCGAACCGCGCTCTGGCAATCAGCCCGACGAGCAGGATGATCGGAGCCGCCAACGAGAAATAGAGCGGGATGTATTCGCTCTGATGACGAAACTCGTTCGTCGAGTGCGCCAGGTAGATGTCCAGCGCCAGGCACGCGAGATTAAACACCACGAAGGCTTCGATCCAGAGCTGTGGATCATTTAGCCGCGGGTGGCGGCCCGCCCACCGGGTTAGCCTTTCCATGCCCCCTCCGTAACTCGTCGGCCATGCTCTTAAGCTCGACCGTCTTGTAGAGCATCGGGTAATTGCCATGCCACTGCACGAAGTCTGCGCCGCCCATGAACGCCCCGTGCTTCGAGGTGCGCCCGTCATAGTGCCAGAGGTCGAAGTAGATGAAATCAATGGGGTGCGAGAACGGCTCGCCGGCGAGCGCGCCTTCCTGCTTCAAGCCGTTGACGATGTTCAGCGCGTTCTGCACTTTTTCATTCGTGCTGGTGACGACCTGTTCGGCCTGGTCATAGACCCGATTGATTAGCGTGCTGGTGTGGCACTGTGTGCAGGTTCGCGGCAGGCGGGCGATCTCAACCGAGCTGGTATGGCGTGTGTGACAGGCTGTGCAGGTGCCAATTGTGCCATCTTCGTTCGGTCGCCCGACGCTGTGGCACTGAGCGCAGCCGCTGGTCATCGCCGATGTCCCTTCGAGCTTGACGAAGGGGTGAGGCGGGCGCTTGGCATAGCCGGGCTGATACTTTTCGGCGAAGGCGACCTGCTCTGCCGACAAGCCTTGCTCGCCGTAGACCGCCGCCCACGAGACCGCCGCGTGACGGCTGCGAACGAACTCCTGATAAGTGCCCTCGTGACAACTGCGGCAGTTGCCCGCGGTCATCTGTTTGGTGATGACGAAGCCGTGATGATCCTGGCGCTGCTGGTTGTCTGCCGGCTGGTGGCAGTCCAGGCAACTGACGCCTTTCTGAGCGTGGCGGCTCATCTCGTATTCGTGAACGACGGAATACTGCTGCTGAGTATGGCACTCGGCGCACTTGCCTGAGGCGCGGACGAGCGCCGCTTCGGGCTGGTCAGTCTCGACCTTCGGTCGCTGGCGGTTAATCAGGAAGGCGGCGACGATCAACGCAAATCCAATGACGATGGCAAGGAACACAGAACGGAATGACATGGCACAGGTTCACTCTAGCACAGAGGAATTATTTCCAGCGGTCTCGAATCATCGAACTTTCACACTACCGTCTATTTTGCATTTCTGACCGAGCTTGTAAAGGAATCCGCGCCGCCCATTGATGATGCCATGTGCGGCTGTTAGACTGCCTGAGAAATGATGAGATAAGATAGAGTTTCTTGCCGTCGCCATGCAGGCCGCAAGCAGCGCTGACGGCTATCGAGGAGCGTGTTGCAATTTGAGTGAGGGGAAGGCGATCAGAAAAGTTGAAACAGCCATGCCCGCGTGCCGTGTGCTAGACATCGGCTGCGGCGCTAACAAAGTCGCGGGCGCTATCGGCATGGATATGAACCCGCGCACTGCCGCCGACGTGATTCACGATCTCGACGATCTGCCTTATCCGTTCGCCGACGATTCATTTGACGAAGTCATCGGCAGGCACGTTATCGAGCATGTTCAGAACCCCATGGCGGTCATGAGCGAGCTGCACCGCATCACGCGTGCCGGCGGCACGGTCAAACTGCTAGCGCCGCACTGGACGAATCCCGACTTCGCCACAGACCTGACGCATCGCAATCACCTGAACAGCTACTCGTTTCGCAACCTGACCGATGATCGCGCCGTCTTCGACTTCTACGCCGAAGCGCGCTTCAGACAAAAAGTCTGTCGCGTCACCTTACTGAATCTGTGGAAACTGACGGGCCTCGAATACCTGATCAACCTCGACAACCGCCACCCGCGCTGGCGCTTCGTGCGCAAATTCTGGGAGCAGTATCTGAACGCCGTGATGCGCGGCAAAGAAATCTATTTTGAGCTGGAAGTGGTCAAGCCGGGTGTCGGGCGTTAGCTGTTGGTGTCGGGGAAGAGAGCGCCGTGTTATCCGGCACCCGGCACCTGCTAGAATATCAACGGAGGAAAACACGCATTGGTTAGTGTCAAACAGACGCCGCTCGTCCTGGTGATTCTTGATGGCTTCGGGTATTCGCCGAAGCGCGAGGGCAATGCGATTGCGCTCGCGCGCACGCCGCACTTTGATGAGTGGTTTGCGAAGTATCCGAACACGCTCATTGAAACATCGGGCGAAGCCGTCGGCGTCACCGCGGGGCAGATGGGCAACAGCGAGGTTGGCCACCTCAACATCGGCGCCGGACGCATCGTCCGCATGGACATCTCGCGCATCGATCACGCCATCGAGGCCGGCGCGTTTTTCGAGAACACCGAGCTGGTCGCGGCAATGGAGCATGTCAAGAATCAAGGCTCGGCGCTCCACTTGATGGGCCTGGTGTCGCACGGCGGCGTCCATTCGTGGGACGAGCACATCTATGCCTTGCTGCGCATGGCCAAGGAGAGACAGGTCGGGCGCGTCTACGTCCACGCTTTTCTCGATGGCCGCGACACCGCGCCGGATTCGGGCGTCGGCTATGTCGCCGACTTGATCGGGCGCATGCAAGACTACGGCGTTGGGCGCGTCGCTTCGGTTGTCGGGCGTTACTACGCGATGGATCGTGACCAGCGCTGGGAGCGCATCGAGCAGGCGTATCGCTTGCTGCGTTACGGCGTGGGCCGCCCGAGCCATGATGCTTTGCAGGCGATTCGCGACTCTTACGCCGAAGGTGTCTCTGACGAGTTCGTCAAGCCAATTGTGATCGTCGGAGATGATGAAAAGCCGGTGGCGACCGTTAATGATGGCGACAGTGTGATCTTCTTCAACTTTCGCGCCGACCGGGCGCGCGAGATCACGCGGGCGTTCACCGAAGAAGACTTCCCGTTCTTTGATCGCGGCCCGCGACCGGGCATCCGCTTCACTTGCCTGACGCAGTACGACCGCACCTTCCCGCTGCCTGTCGCCTTCGGCCCCGAGTTTCATGAAGAGATACTGGCCGATGTGATGGCCGCCGCCGGCTTGAAGAACCTGCGCATCGCCGAGACGGAAAAGTACGCTCACGTCACCTTCTTCTTCAACGGCGGCGTCGAGAAAGAATATCCCGGCGAGAGGCGCATCCTGATCCCTTCGCCGAAGGTCGCGACCTATGACTTGCAGCCGGAGATGAGCGCCGACACGCTGACTGACACGGTCGTCGAGCAGATCAACAGCGGCGAATTCGACGTGGTGATTATGAACTACGCCAACCCGGATATGGTCGGGCACACCGGCAACCTCGAAGCGACGATCAAGGCTATCGAAACGATTGACCGCGACCTCGGCCGCGTCGTCGAAACGGTGCAGGCCAGAGGCGGCGCGGTGATTATTACCGCCGATCACGGAAACGCCGAGCAGATGATCGACCCGGTGAGCGGACAGATCTTCACGGCGCACACGACCAATCCCGTGCCGCTGATCGTCGTCAGCGATTATCGAGGCCAGTTACGCAAGGGCGGTGCGCTAAGAGACATTGCGCCGACCATGCTCGGCCTGCTCGGATTGCCGCAGCCGCCGCAAATGACCGGCACCGATTTGCGCATGGATGTGTAGCGATGATGTAAGGAGGTGTGAGCGATGTCCGCATCAGATTTAACGCCCGAATTAGCAAAAGAGATTCTCGCCGCCGCCGCGTCGCGCGGCCTTACGGTCGAGGAGTTTCTTGAATCTGTCGCCAGCAACCAACAGAGTGACTCGTCATCTTCACCGCAGAGTGCGACAGATGATGAACATTTTCAACTCACGGCCACGCCCGAAGAATGGAGCCGAGCGTTGCGCGAATGGATAGGTGGATTCCCCTCAGACGCCCCGCCGCTTTCAGATTATGCAGTCAGCCGGGAGAGTATCTACACGAGAGAAGATGAGATGTTATGAATTACGTTGTAGATACCAACGTTCTGCTGCGTTCGGTTCAAAGTAAACATTCCATGCAAAGGGATGCTTACATGGCCATAGCGACACTGCGCAGCCAGGGCGAAAGACTTTGTTTAACCTCACAAAACGTGATTGAGGCTTGGGCGGTGGCAACACGCCCGCTCGCCTACAACGGACTTGGCATGACAATAGAACAAGCCGCACGGCAGTTCGGCAGGATAAAACGTTTTTTTGCGATTCTCCCTGATAATCCAGCTATTCTCGCCGAGTGGGAGCGCCTCGTCGTTCACTATCGAGTGCAGGGCAAGCAGGCTCACGACGCGCGCATCGTTGCGGCGATGAAGGTTCATGGCGTGACGCAATTGCTGACGTTCAACACGGATGACTTCAAACGTTACGCAGACGTCACGGCGGTTCACCCGACGAGCGTCGCCGCGCCGTGACATAATTCACTGACGATAGGAAAAGCATGAAAGTTGGACTCGTAGGATTCGCAGGGTCGGGAAAGACGACCATCTTTAATACGCTCACAGGGCTGGCGGCCGAGGTCGGCGGCTACGGCGCGAAAGAGAAAGCCAACGTCGGCGTCATCAAAGTTCCCGACCACAGGGTTGACGCGCTGGCCAACCTCTTCAACCCGAAAAAGAAGACGTTTGCCGAAATCAGCTTCGTTGACGTCGCCGGGCCGCCGACGGAAAGCGGCGAGCGCTCGGAAGGCGGGCTTGACCCGAAGCTCGTGCAGCACATGCGCGACGTAGACGCCCTGGTTCATGTCGTGCGCGGCTTCGACAATCCGATGCTCTTGCAGGATGCCGACCCGCTGCGCGACATCCGCGGCTTTGACGACGAGCTGATGCTGACCGACCTGGTGCAGATCGAGAATCGCATCCAGCGGCTCAAGAAAGAGAAGGGCAAAGAGCGCGAGGCCGAGTTGATGGTGCAGCTCAAAGCCGCCCTCGAAGACGAGCGCCCGCTGCGCGACCTGGAGCTTGCGCACGAAGACTTGACGCTCGTCGCCGGCTTCCGCTTCTTGAGCCTGAAGCCGCTGCTGCTGCTGTTGAACGTCGATGAGACCAACGCCGCCGGCGAGGTGCCGCCGGGCGTTGTCGAAGTCGCGAAAGCGAAAAATCTCAGCGTCATCGCCATGGCCGGCAAGGTCGAGATGGAGATTGCGCAGCTCGACGCCGAAGAACAGCGCGAGTTTTTAAGCGACCTCGGCATCAAGGAACCGGCGCGCGACCGCTTCATTCGCGCCGCGTATGCGCGGCTCGACCTGATCAGCTTCCTGACTGCCGGCGAAGACGAATGCCGCGCCTGGTCAATCAAACGCGGCACCCATGCCCAGAAGGCCGCCGGCACGATTCATTCCGACATCGAGCGCGGCTTCATCCGCGGCGAGGTCGTGCGCTTTGAAGACCTGATCGCGCTGGGCAGCGAGGCGAAGTGCCGCGAGCAGGGCAAGCTGCGGCTCGAAGGCAAAGACTACGTCGTGCAGGACGGCGACGTCGTCCACTTCCGCTTTAATGTGTGATTTGCCATCTCCGTTTCAATGACCAATGACTACTGACCACCTGCGCGTCATCCTTTTCGACATTGATGGCACACTGATTCGCGCTGTGCGCCGGCCCGAGTATCGCGGGCGCATCCGGCAGATGTTGATCGATCAATTCGGCACCTGCGGGCGCATCAGTGAAGTCGATTTCGGCGGCAAGACCGATCTGGCCATCTACCGCGAAGCGCTCGAATGCGAGGGCTTCACGGCGGAGCAGATCCGCGAGCGGCTGCCACGGCTCGAAGCGACGATGGTCGAAATCCTTGAAGAGATGGCGGCGACCGGCGAAGTCTTTCGCCTCTGCGAAGGGGTCGGCCCATTGCTTGACGCGCTCGCCGCGGATGCGCGCTTTGTGACGAGCCTGCTGACCGGCAATGTCGAGAAGCTGGCCGAGGCGAAGCTGCGCAGCGTCGGCATCTGGTCATACTTCAAAGGGCGCGGCGCGTTTGGCAGCGACGCCGAGGAGCGCGACCACCTGCCGGAGATTGCCGCGGCGCGCATTCAGGAACACTTCGGCGTGACGCTTGCGCCCGACCGCTTTGTGATCGTCGGCGATACGCCGCGCGACATCAAGTGCGCCCGGCACTTTGGTGCGCGGGTGGTGGCTGTCGCCTCAGGGTTTAATGCGCTCGATCAACTTGCCGCGCACCGCCCCGACGCGCTGCTTGCGGACTTGAGCGACACCGCTTCAGTTATCAATCTGCTCGCGGAAATTTGATCACACCGAGCGCGGCATCGCCCCCTTGAGCCGCACCCGCCTGACCGCCTCACCGACGATGGCAATGATGAGCACGCCGATCACCAGGTTGATCGCATCAGCCGCCGTCTTGATCGAACCGGGCCCCACTGTCCGGCGTGACGATCAACGCCTGCGGCGCGGTGTGCTTAATCTGCGAATCAATCCATGCGAGCTGGCGCTCGACTTCAGCGAGCGCGGTGTCGCAGGCCGCTACGAGGTCTTTGTCGTGCAAGGAATTGGCGGCCTGCGAAAGCGAAGTCCAGCAGATGTGCGATTGATGGCCGAGCAGCGCCAGGTCTTGCAAGTCGCGCAGCAACCCCAGACCGCCGACCCGCACGCCGTGAAAGAGCGCGCTACGCACGCGCTCAGGCCCTTCGCTCGGCTGCTTGCCGAAGCGCGCTTCGAGAGACTTGAGCCGCTCGACGTGGGCACGCGTCCAGTCGCATAGCTGCTTGCACATGTCGCGCACGCCGGGGTCGCGCTCGTGGCGGTTGGCCACCAGCAGAAAGGCGTCGGCGAGCTGCTGCTCGCTGGCTTCGGTCATCCCGATGTATTTTGCGACCTGCATCACAGACCTCCTTAGAGCTTGCGTAGGCGCGCCGCCGCGAACTTGAAGTGCGGCTGCTTGCTGACCGGGTCCCAGGCGGTGATCGTCAGCTCGTTGGCGGCCCGCGGTTGCCCCTCGTGATCCCAGTAGCCATAGTGGAAAGGGATGAAGACGTGACCCGGCTCGATGTCGCCGACGCGCGCCGCGGCCTGCACCTTGCCGCGGCGGGTCTCGACTTCGACCATGTCGCCATCTTTGATTTCATAATCCGCGGCGTCAGCTTCCGAGACCTGCACGAACGGGTCGGGCGCCGCGAAGTCGAGCGCCGCCGAGCGCGCCGTCTTCGTCCGCGTGTGAAAGTGGTAGACGACGCGCCCCGTGGTCAGCCATAGCGGGTAATCTTCATCCGGCTCTTCGACCGGCGGCACGTAGTCGGCGGCCTTGATGACGGCGCGGCCTTGCGGGTCTTCGGCGCGGTACTGTTCGGGAGGGACTTCCGCGCCGGTCATGATGTCGTGGCCATAAATTTCGCAGTAGTCGGCGCTCGTGTTGAAGACGCCGTCTTCGTACAATCGCTCCTTGCCTTCGGGGTGCTCGTCGTTACACGGCCACTGGATGCCCGACCCCTGGCTGAGCTTTTCGTAGCTCAAGCCGGTGTAGTCACAGGGGCGGCCCCGCGTGACTTCTTTGAAAGCCGCGAACGCCTCTTCAGGGGTGCGCCACTTGATGAGCGGCGCGCCGTCCTTGTCGCGAAAGTCCATGCGCTCGGCGTAGTGGAGGAAGATGTCGAGGTCGGGCCGCGCCTCGCCTGGCGGCTCGATGGCTTTGTGCGAGATGTGCACCGTGCGGTCGGCGTTGGTGAAGCAGCCGGTCTTCTCGCCCCAGATCGCCGCCGGCAGGACGACGTCGGCGAGCGCCGCCGTCTCGGTCAAGAAGGCGTCCTGCACGACCACGAAGAGGTCGTCTTTGCCGAGGATCGTGCGGATGCGCTTCAGCTCAGGCAGCGACACCGCCGGGTTGGTGCAGACGATCCAGAGCATCTTGATCGAGCCTTCTTCGGCATAACGGAAAATCTTCATCGCATGCGTCGGCGGCAGGTGGTGCGGGATCACCTCCGGGTCTACGTTCCAGATGCGCGCGAGGTCGGCGACGTGGTCGGGGTTCTTGAAATTGCGGAAGGCCACCAGCTCGCCGTTGGCGCCGCACTCGCGGGTGTTCTGCGCCGTCGGCTGGCCGTTCATCTGAAAGACGGTGCTGCCCGGCTTGCCGATCAGGCCGCGGATCAAGTGCAGGTTGTTGACCTGCACGGCTGAAGCCGTCGCCTGCATCGATTGGTAGACGCCCTGCAACACTGTAGACACGAGCGTCGGCGTCGTGCCGAGTATTTCCGCTGCTTCTTCGAGTTGCTTGACCGGCACGCCGGTCAGTTCGCTGACGCGGTTGGCAGGGAACTTGGCGACCATCTCTTCAAGCCCGGCGAAGCCGACCGTGTGCGCGTCAATGAACTCGCGGTCAATGTTGCCGGCCTTGATAATCAAGTGGAGCAGGCCATTCATCAGCGGCAGGTTCGAGCCGACGCGCGGCGCGATGTGCAAGTCGGCTTCTTTCGCCGTCGGCGTCCGGCGCGGGTCTACGACGACGAGCTTCGGCGGGTTGCTGCCGTGCCGGCGGTCGAGGATGCGCATCCATAGCACCGTCTGTGTGCAGGCGATGTTGTGGCCGATGTGGAAGATGGCGTCGGTGACGTCAAAGTCCGTGTACGAGCCGGGGTCGCCGTCCGAGCCGAACGATTCCATCAACGCCATGGCCGCGGTCGCCGTACACAGCCGCGTGTTGCCATCCATGTGTACGGTCTTGACCCCCGCGTCGCCCATGATCGAGAGCGTGTAATACTCTTCAAGAAAAAGCTGCCCGGTGTTGTAGAAGCCGATTGCGTGGCCCGTGTACTTCTCGATCAGCTCTTTCGAGCGCGCGACGACTAGCTCCATCGCCTCGTCCCAACTCGATTCGACGAGCCGGCCATCGCGGCGCACGAGCGGGCGCAGGAGCCGCTCGTTGCTGTGGTTGGCGACCCAGCCGTGCAAGCCCTTGGGGCCGAGCCGCCCGCGGTTGACGCGATCCTCTTTGCGACCGCGGACGCCGACGATGCGGCCATCTTTGACGCCGATGTCGAGCGCGCACCCCGTCGAACAGAGCACGCAGGCCGACTGCACCCAGCGGTCAGGCTCTTCCGTGGTGTTCTCATCAACTCGGATGCGCCAGTGGCTGCTCTTAAACGGCGTCCGTTCGCCCCAGACATCTGCAATGCTGTCACGTGTCTCTTTCATGGTCTTTCTCCAGGTTTGCGCGCGAGCTAGGGAAGTCCCTCATGTCAGCTAGAGGGGTTGAGAAAGGCAGGTACAAGGATGAGAAATTATGGCGAGTATTCCGGAAATAAAATAGAAACAGCTTCATGCCGCAATTGAACTGCAAGCAACATACCGTTTTTCCGGCGGCCTGCATCTGTACCGCCGCGACGAAAGCCTCGCTCGCGTCGCGACGCCGTGGAGCGAGTTTGAGATCGTCAAAAAAAAGGTTGTTGAATTTCTAAGCCGCAGGCTGATAAAATCTTTAACGGCTGGCGGTCTCCTCCCCGACCTAAGACAGACCAGCAAGCACCAGCCACCTCAGCACAGCCCGAGATCAATAGCGTGTCGGACCAGCGGGCGTGCGTCCCTCAACCGGGATTAACGAGCCAATGGGACAGGTTTAGCAGTTAAGGAGTGCAATCATGAAGTTCAGAAATAAGGTGTCCGGGCGCATTGTCGCCACGGCGCTCGTGTGGATGCTGTTGGCCGGGCCGGCGGCAGTCCTGGCGCGCGACAGCGAAAAGAAGAGCGACGACGCGAAACCCGCGCCGCTCAAGAAAACCGAGCCGCTCAAAGATAAAGAGAACCCGGAACTGATCGGCAAGCGCGACATCAACAAGGGCAGCCTCGACTTTTATTCCAACGACAAAGAAGTGGCGCTCGGCCGCCAATTAGCCGCCGAGATTGACCGCGAGGCGAAGTTCATCAACGACCCGGTCATCGGCGAATACATCAACCGCGTCGGCCAGAACATCGTCCTGCACTCGGACGCCAAGATTCCGTTTACCATCAAGGTCATCGATTCGGCGGACGTCAATGCGTTCGCGTTGCCGGGCGGCTTCCTCTACGTCAACAGCGGCTTGATTCTGGCCGCCGACAACGAGTCGGAGATTGCCGGGGTGATGGCGCACGAGATCGCCCACGTCGCGGCACGCCACGGCGTCGAGCAGGCATCGAAAGGCCGCCTGTTTCAATACCTGTCGATCCCGCTGATCTTCGTCGGCGGGCCGCTCGGCGCGATTGCCCAGAATGCCGTCAACATCCTGGTGCCGCTGTCGTTTCTGAAGTTCAGCCGCGGCGCTGAAGAAGAGGCCGACCTTCTCGGCTTGCAGTACATGTGGGCGTCGGGCTATGACCCGACCTCCATGCTGAGCTTCTTTGAAAAACTGAAGACCAGAGAGAAGAAGAAGCCCGGCACGCTTGAAAAGATTTTCAGCACGCACCCGGCGACCGGCGACCGCATTCAGAAAGCCCACCAGATGTTGGTGCGCTTCCCCGACCGCGACGAGTACACGATCACGACCTCTGAGTTCAACAACGTCAAGGCAAAGCTGCTGGCGATTACCAATCAGGCCAAGCTCAACGGCGACGGCAGCCCGACCTTGCGCCGCAAGCCGACGCTCAAGCGTAACGACGGCGACCAGCCTGCGGACGCCGAGCCGAAGGACAAGCCGACGCTCAGGCGCAAGCCCGATAGCGGCAATTAAGACGACGCGGCGACGCGGCGAGAGAAAAAGCAGACGCGGGGACGCGGCGACGCGGCGACGCAGTGAGGGAAAGAGACAGAGCTAACCGCTTGTTTTCCTTTCGCCGCGTCCCCGCGTTACTCTTCCCGCGTCGCCGTGTCGCCTTAATTACCATGCCGCCGCGCCGCGCATGGCCTCGTTCCTTGACCATCGCGCTCGCCGTGTGTTACCAATAACCCTCCGCATATCTGCAAATAGGCGGATGCGGCCATCGCGCCGCTTGTACTTCATCGCTAACACCCTCGGGAGGAATCATGCGCCGCGCCCTCGGCCTTTTGGTCTTTGCACTTATGCTGATTACCGCGGGACGTCTGGCCCTTACCGTAGCCCGCACGGCGAGCCCCGAGCGCGGCACGGCTCAGAAGCAAGGCGGCGGCGGGCCGCAGTTACTCGGCGGGCCGCATCAAATAACCATCACGCCCATCGGCCCCGATCAGGCGACCATTGATCGCACGAAAAACGACCTGCTCAAAAACTCCGCGGTGACGACGCGCTTGAAGAACACGCGTTACCGCCTCGTGAATTTCGAGTTGATCGAGCCCGACCCGAAGGCGAGCGATAAGACCGAAGCGCCGACCCAGTACCGCGCGCAGTTTTTCGATTACAGCAACAACAGAGCCTACGTCGCCACCGGCAACGTCAAAGACGCGAGCTTACAGCTCACCGAAACCAAGCAACAGCCGAATGTCAGCGAAGAGGAATTCGCTGACGCGGTCAACCTGCTTACGCGCGACAAACAATTCGGCGCGGCGCTGCGCACACACAAGCTTGAGCCTTACCGCCCGATGCCGCCGCTGGTGGCGCTGGATGAGCCCGTCGGCAAAGTCGAACGCACCATCACGGTCGGGTTGATGCCCGCCGACGGCAAGCAGGGCAACGAAGTCGTCGGCGTCAACTTGATTCGCCAGACGGTGGTGCGCTACGCCGGGGGCGCGCCGCCGACATCGAGCGCCACCGACAGCAACTGCGGCCTGTCGAGCGCCGGGCAGGCAACCACCAGCAGCGGCACGGCGGGTCAGTACGATGTCGTCATCTCGCGCAATGGCCAGGAATTCTGGCGCTTCACCTGCATCCGCCCCGCGGCGTCGTCGGGCGTCAACAAGTCCGGCATCGACCTGAAGAACGTCAAGTACCGCGGCAAGCTGGTCTTGAAAGAGGCGCACGCGCCGATCCTCAACGTGCAATACGAGCGCAATCTCTGCGGCCCTTACCGCGACTGGTCATACTCGGAGAGCTATTTCGATGCCGTCGGCACCGACGTGCCGGGAACCAATGGCGGCATCCGCATCTGTACTGCGCCGCCGCAGACGGTTCTCGATAATGGCACCGACAACGGCACCTTCAGGGGCATAGCCATCTGGGACCGCGAAGATGTCACTCTGGTAAGCGAATTAGAGGCCGGCTGGTATCGTTACGTCAGCAAGTGGGTCTTCCGTGATTCGGGGGTGATCGAGCCGCGCTTTGGCTTCACGGCGACGACCAACAGTTGCGTCTGTCATAACCACGTGCATCACGTCTACTGGCGTCTCGACTTTGACCTCAACACAGACATCAACAACGCCGCCTTTGAAAGCCGCAATGGCCTGCTGAGCCCCATCAATGTCGAAGCGATGTTGCAGCGCGTCAAGGACGAAGATCAATCCTTCGTCGTGCGCAACTTGGTCAGCGGCGAATCGGCAACCATCTTTCCGGGCCCCAAAGACGGCAACTATGACAAGTACGGCAAAGGCGACCTCTGGTTCCTGAAGTACAAGTCGGACGAGATTGACGACGGCAACGGCATCGGCACTTCGATTAACATCGCGCCGTTCGTCAACGGCGAAAGCCTGAACAGCACAGACCTGGTCGTCTGGTATGCCGGTCACTGGGTACACGACCATTTCGACATACCGCCATCGGACGCCGAGGGGCCGGAAATACTCGGGCCTGAAATCGTCTTGCAGGGGTACTGAAACCGGCGGCGGCCGTGGCGCGGTCTGTCAGATGGTGCAAGGACGACGGCAGGGTGAACGACAAGATTGTTGATAGAGAGACGCTGATTGCCGCGCGCCGCGAGTGGCGCGAGCGCGGCCGACGGGTCGTCTTCACCAACGGCTGTTTCGACCTGCTGCACCCTGGCCATGTGCGTTACCTGGCGGCGGCGCGGGCGCTCGGCGATGCGCTCGTCGTGGCGCTCAACAGCGATGCCTCTGTGCGGCGCTTGAAAGGCGCAGGCCGACCGATTCTTAACCAGGACGAGCGCGCCGAAGTGATGGCGGCGCTTGAATCGGTTGACTGGGTGACCGTCTTTGACGAAGACACGCCGCGCGAGCTGATCGCCGCCCTGCTTCCAGACGTGCTGGTTAAAGGCGGCGACTGGCCGCTTGAAGCCATCGTCGGGCGCGAAGAAGTCGAAGCCGCCGGCGGTCGCGTTCTCGCCTTAACCTACCTCGAAGGCGCTTCGACGACCGACATCATCGAGCGCATCCGCTTTCAAGATCGAGAGAAGAATTAAACGCGGAGGCACGGAGGGAGCACGGAGAAGACTCTGTGCCTCCGTGTCTCCGTGTCTAACCTGTTTTCGGAATTTCTGGTCCTGACGCACTTGTTTGACGCCGCCGCGAGCCCTCTTGTATGTTGATCGTCAAGGCACAACCATGAAGCACATCATCGTCGGCACCGCCGGCCACATCGATCACGGGAAGACGGCGCTGGTCAAAGCTCTCACAGGCATTGACGCCGACCGTCTCAAAGAAGAGAAAGCCCGCGGCATCACCATTGACATCGGCTTTGCCGACCTGGCGGTTGGCGATTACCGCTTCGGCTTTGTTGATGTGCCCGGCCACGAGCGTTTCGTCAAGAATATGCTGGCCGGCGCTCACGGCCTCGATCTGGTGATGCTGGTCGTCGCCGCCGACGAATCGATCATGCCGCAGACCCGTGAGCATTTCGACATCTGCCGCTTGCTGCGCGTCAAGGCAGGGCTCGTCGCGCTGACCAAAGCCGATCTGGTTGATGAAGAATTGCTGGAGCTGGCGCGCGCCGAGGTCGAAGACTTCGTTACGGGCTCGTTTCTCGAAGCCGCGCCGATCATCCCGGTCAGCTCGCGCACCGGCGCAGGCATCGAAGAGCTGAAGCAGGCGCTCGTCACGCTTGCCGCCGGCATTCAACCAAAGAACACCGCCGCCGTGCCGCGCCTGCCTGTGGATCGCGCGTTCTCGATCAAAGGCTTCGGCACGGTCGTCACCGGGACGCTGATCGCCGGCGAGCTGAAGACCGGCGACGAGGTCGAAGTCTTGCCCGCCGGCGTCCGCACGCGCATCCGCAACCTTCAGGTTCACGGCCACGACACCGAGCGGGCGCTGGCCGGTCAGCGCACCGCCATCAACCTGCAAGGCATCGCCCTGGAGCAAGCCGAGCGCGGCAGCGTGCTGTCGCCCGCCGGTCGTTTGCAAGCGACCTCGATGATCGATGCGCGGTTAGATTTGTTGTCGAGCGCGCCGCGCCCGCTGCTCCAGCGCGCCCGCGTCCGCCTGCACCACGGCACGGTCGAAGTCATGGCCCGCCTGGTCATCTTGCAAGCACCGGACGAACAGGGCGGCGTCATCGAACCGGGTGACAGCCGCATCGTCCAGCTCCGCCTGGAAGAAGCCATCACGGCGCTTCCCGCGGACCGCTTCATCATTCGCAGCTACTCGCCGCAGATCACCATCGGCGGCGGCCTCGTCATCGATGCGCTGCCTGAAAAACACCGCCTGCGCGACCGCGCGGCGCGCGTCTGGCTCGAACGCCTGGAGCAGGCCGACGCCGTAGAGCGCGCGGCGCTATTCATCGAGATGGCCGGGCCGCGCGCCATGAGCGCCGCCGAGCTGGCCGCCCGCAGCGGCGCGACCGACGCGCAGATCAACGAGTTTGCTGCCGCCTTGATTCAAGCGGGCAGGGTAATGGAAATCACCGGCGCGCCGCTCGTGCTGCTGGCGGCTGAAAGCTACAAGGAGCTGGCGGCGCAGGTGCTGACGGTGCTCGCAGAGCATCACCGGCGCGAGCCATTGTCGCTCGGCATCAGCCGCGAAGAGGTGCGCGAGCGCCTCTTCAGCGCCTCGCGGATGGAAGTCTTTCGCGCCGTCATCGCGCGGCTGACCGAAGAAGGGCGGATCGCCGCCGAGCGCGAAACGCTGCGCTTGCCGTCGCACAAACCCGCATTGTCGGGCGCTGATATGACCGCCAAACAGGCTTTGGAAGCCGCTTTCAAGACGGCGGGCTGGCAGGCCCCGACGCTCGAAGAGGCGGCGGCGAGCGCCGGTCTCAAGATAGAGATGGCGCGCAAGCTGCTGACCTTGCTGGCCGCCGAGCAACGCATCGTGCGCATCGGCGATTTCGTCTTTCACCGCGAAGCCATTGACGAGCTGAAATCGCGTGTGCGGGCGCAGAAGGCCCGCAGCCCGAAGATCGACGTGGCGGTCTTTAAAGAGATCACCGGCGGCCTGACGCGCAAGTACGCCATCCCCTTGCTCGAATTTCTCGACCGCGAGCGCATCACCCGTCGAGTCGGCAACGAGCGCGAAATCCTCTGACCGAAGAACACACACCGCTTGCCTAAAAACAGTCATTAACGTCTCAACGCGCCCCGGCGAGGCAGCGACTTCTGCCGGCGTTTCTGTCCTTAAGCCACGACAGGGTTGACGGCAATAAGCGCGGCGCGCAGGGTACTGCCTCGTGCGTCGCGGGGCACAGCGATTGCCTTCTGATCAACGACGCTCAGTTCGTTGAGCGATTATCGCACAAGGAGAATGTATGTCAGCAAACGTAAGCACAGCAAAAACGGCTCAACATGGTCAGGCAGGTCCGGACGCAGTTGAGCAGACAGCGCGCACCATCGACGAGAAGGTGAAGCAGGGCACGGGCCTCAGCCTTTTTCATGTCTTAACGCTCGGGTCCATCGGCGCATCCATCGCTCTGTATATCGCCGGCAAGAAAGACCTGGCCATCTTCATCGGCCTGTGGCCACCGACGTTCCAGGCGCTCAAGGCCGCTTCGCAGTCAAAGCAAGCGGGCGAATAAGCCGCTTCGCTCTCATCCCACAGGAGGCGGCTGTTAATCAGGCAGCCGCCTCCTCTTCGTTAGCCTGCCGCAGAAAGGCTCCCCGAAAAATCACATCAGCGGGCTTTTTCACTTCATCGTGTCTACTGAAGCCGCGCAGGCCGGCCCGAATCTGCTTCGCTTCTTCAGAAGCCTTGCCAGAGCGAGTGCAGGCTGGCCGCAGACGTGATAGAGTTGCGCCACACAGGAGGAAGCCCATGCGTTTCTTAAAACCAGCGAGACACCATCTGCTGACCGTCATGGCCACGGGGATGTGCATGGCAGTCGCCATCGGGGCGCAACATCGCGCCGAGGGCTTGCTTGAGCGCGCCTTCAGCGGCAAAGCGCGCGTCATTGAGCTGTCGCACGATCTGGGCACCAGTACGCCAACCTTCGGCGGCGAGCGCGATGCCTTTCGCTACGAGCAGTTGAGCGAAATCGAGCGCGACGGCTATGCGTCGGGAGCCGTGCGCCTGCCCGAACATTTCGGCACACATGTTGATTCACCGGGCCATTTCATCAAAGGCGGGGCGACGATTGACCGCATAGATGTACGCCGCTTCATCGCTCCCGCCGTGGTGATAGACATTCGCAAGCAGGCGCAAGCGGACGCCGATTATCGTTTGACGGTTGCGGACATTCAGAATTGGGAACGCGCGGGCCGCATCCCCGACGGCGCGGCGGTCTTGTTGCTGACTGGCTGGGACGCGCGCTATAGCGACTGGCAGCAATACCGCAACCCGGATAAGGCGGGCGTGCTGCATTTTCCGGGTTATTCCGAAGAGGCGATCAAGTATCTCGTCGGCTCGCGCCGCATCAATGCGCTCGGCATCGACACGCTGTCGATAGATTACGGCGCGTCGAAAGACTTTGCCGGCCATAAGCTGTCGCACGCCGCCGGGCTTTATCACATCGAGAACCTGACCCGCCTCGATCAGTTGCCGGCGCGCGGGGCGGCCATCTTCGTTGGCCCGCTGGCGATTACGAATGGCTCCGGCAGCCCGGCGCGCGTGCTCGCCATCGCTCCGTAGAGCGGCGCGATGCGGGTTGGCCCAGGTAATCGTTCTCACTTCGCTTGCGTGCGGCCCTTGCCTCATTGTCGGGTCACTGCGTCACCCGCGCCAATTCGCGCGAAGACGGCGCAGCTATGCGGTTGAAGAATGAACTCATCACCTGCCGTCAGGGTTGGCGTGATTGCCGAGCCCGGCCCGGCCCACTCCGCATCGGCAGAGTCGAGCCGCTTTTCCCATCGCCCAGCCGGCCAATCAGCCGCGACCGGCGCAGGCTCGGCTGCAAAATTCATCACCGCGACAATCTCGCTTTCGGCGGTCCAGCGGCGCAGCATCAACAGCCGCTTGCTCAACACCCGCGCTTCAAGATTCGCTTTATCCAGTGTCGCCAGGGCCGGCGTCGTTTTGCGGAGCCGCAGCAGCGCCGTGTAGAAAGCCAGCATCGTTTGCTGTTGGCCGTGGCGGCGGCTTTCCCAATTGAGGATTGACGCCTCAAAAGTCTTCAAGCCCTGCGGGTCGGGCGGCTCGCCGGCCCATTTGAAGGCCGCGAACTCGGCCTTGCGACCCTGGCGCACCGCCGCCACCAGCGCTTCATCCTCGTGGCTGATGAAGTAGAGGAACGGCGCCTGCTCGCCATACTCTTCGCCCATAAACAGGAGCGGCACGTAAGGCGACAAGAGCACGGCGCAGGCGGCGAGCTTCTGTGCCTCGAATGAGATCAGCGCCGACAGCCGCTCGCCGAGCATGCGGTTGCCGATCTGATCGTGGTTGGTCGAGAAGACGACCAGCCGTCGCCCCGGCAAATCCTTCGACGAGCTTCCATGCATGCGCTTCCGATACGGCGAATATTCCCACGAGTAAACAAAGCCTTCGCGGTAGGCTTTCGCCAGATGCACGATCTGCCCGAAGTCTTCGTAGTAGCCGTGGCGCTCGCCGGTCAGCAGCGTGCGCAGCGCGTGATGAAAGTCGTCGCACCATTGCGCGTCTATGCCATAGCCGCCTGCCTCTCTTGCCGCCGTCACCCTTCTGTCGTTCAAGTCACTTTCGGCAATCAGGTGGTGCGTCTTGCCGAATCTCCGGGAGCAGGCGGCAACCGCCTCGGCCAGCTCTTCCAAAAAGTGTTTGGCCCCATGATCGAGGATGGCGTGCGTGGCGTCGAGCCGCAGCCCGTCCATGTGATAATGCTCCAGCCAGTGCAGCGCGTTATTGATGAAGTAGTCGCGCACGCCGTGGCTGTAAGGGCCATCGAAGTTGATGGCATTCCCCCAGGGCGTCCGGTAGGTGTCGGTGAAGTAGGGCGCAAAGCATGAGAGGTAATTGCCTTCCGGCCCGAGGTGGTTATAGACGACGTCGAGAATCACCGCCAGCCCCGCGCGGTGGCAGGCATTGACCAGTTGCTTGAGCCCTTCGGGGCCGCCGTAAGAGTTCTGCGCCGCGTAGGGGTAGACGCCATCGTAGCCCCAATTACGCTGACCAGTAAACTGTGCGACCGGCATGATCTCAAGCGCAGTGACGCCGAGGCGCTTCAGGTCGTCGAGGCGCGGGATGATCGCCGCAAAGGTGCCTTCGGCGGTGAAGGTGCCGACGTGCAGCTCATAGATAATCAGCTCGTCCAGCGCAACATTCTGCCAGCCGCCGTCTTGCCATTCAAAGGCTCGGTGATCGATGACCGCCGAAGGCTGGTGCACGCCTTCGGGCTGATGGCTCGAAGCCGGGTCGGGCCGCTCGTCGCGGCCAAGCTGGTAAAGGTAGCGCGTGCCGGGCTCGACCGATTCCGCCGTCGCCTGCCAGTAGCCATAATCGTCCTGGCGCATCGGAATCACCCGCGGCTGCGGGCTGACAATTTTGACGGCGACCTGGTTCAACCGCGGCCCCCAGACGACGAACTGACATCTGCCATTGCCGAGATAAGTCGCTCCTGGTTTCATAGGTCCTTCGCTGTTTGAATGGGTCAATTATTGCCCTCTGCCTGAGCAATAATGTCCACTGGCTGACAAGCCCGTCTGTCATTGGCCCAGGCAAACCTCTAGCTTAATCGGCGTGATCAGGGCTGGAAGAAGACCCATCAACCCTTTATCCGCCGCCCGCTCGAACAATTGCGATCTATAAACGCGGTACTTTGCTGACCCAGGTTAGCTTCTGCTTAGTCTGGTGCTGTCTGGTGCGCTTGCATAAAGATCAGCCCCTCCCAATTATTGGGATTTAGCAAAAGCTATTCCTCAGCTTGACGAGACGCGAGTTGACCCCATATTCTATCAAGCCGTTTGCCAGTAACGGCCCTAAGGACGCTCGTATGGCAACCATGCAGAAACCGAATAGATTCGGGGAGGCGTCTGTAGAGCCGTCTGACCTGAGCGCCGCGCTGGAGCCGGCTGTCGCCGAGACGCCATCACCCGACCTCATGAAAGAAGCCGCCGTCACGCAACCACGCAATAGTCCCATTGAAGAGATCGAGCAGTTTTTCGATCTGGCCGTTGACGAGCTGGTTGCCCTGCGGACCCGCGCCGAAGCCGACGCCATCGAGCGCGCCGCCGACCTGATCTTGGAAAGCGAGGCGCGCGGCGGGCGCGTCCATGTCACAGGCATCGGCAAGAGCGAGCATATCGCCCGCTACGTTGCCGCACTGCTCTCTAGCACCGGCACGCCGGCTTACTTCCTGCACGCCACCGAATGCGTTCACGGCTCGGTCGGTCAGGTCTGCGCCGACGACATCACCATCGCCATCTCCAACAGCGGCACGACGCCTGAGCTGCTGCATGCGCTCGACGTGCTGCGCGCCTCGGCGACCAAAGTGATCGCGGTGACCGGCGACGTGAATTCGCCGCTGGCGCGCATGGCCGACGTGCTGTTGTACGCAGGAGTGGAAAATGAAGGAGGGGCGCTGAACATCGTTCCGCGCGCCAGCATTCTGGCGAAGGTCTATGTGCTGTGCGCGCTGTCGGTCGCCCTGGAAGCGCACAAAGAACTGACCCGCGAGCAGTACGCGCGCTGGCATCCGGGCGGCGCGCTCGGCAGGCTAGCGCGCGGCGAATGACCCACCACGACTACCGCCTACAAGCTGCGTCGGTTAACTGACGCTGACGGTCTATTGCCACTCGTGATGATAACTTGTGCTGGCATCAGCAAGCGGCCCGCGTCGTAGTGTGGCTGCAAACGCTCGGCGACCTGCTAGGCGATAGATAATTATTTATCAGCCCTGACCTCCAACACTTCGGTGCGTAAAGTAAGTTAAAATTTAAAGGAATACAAAGAGCCTAACAAAAAAAAGTTGCAAACCATCGATATAGTGCTATAATGCGCCGCGGAGGTAATCGTCATTGCCGTTCTGGCATGTTCGCGGAATGCTACTCTGATCAATTTGTGAGATCAATACATCGCTCCTTTTGAGTGCGCCTTCGGGCTATCCGGATAACAAGAAGTCCTCGCTGAAGCTAAGTCAACTGGGTCACTGACTCCTGTTTAAGCAGGAGCGTATACAGAGAATCGCTATGGCTCCGAACAAGTCATTGCGATTCAAATCGACTCGCCCACATCTTTAATATCACTGTATCGCCAGAATGAGTTGCGAATACAGAAAATGCTAGAGGGAGTTTCATGCGAAGCTTCTTCTACATTGCCCTGAAAACCTCAGGAAATATCGAAAGGAGACTGAAAACCATGTTTCAATTGAAAACGAGGAAGGATCGCTTTGGCGCGATGCTGGTCGCTTTATGCTTCCTGGTCTTGTTAGGTTCTGCAAGCCCAGCTTTTGCCCAATCTGCTGGCGGTGGATTTGGCGGCGCGATTTTAGAGCTTGGCCCGCCATCTAATGACACGGTTAAAAACATCATCAGTGCCACACCGGCCAACGGCACATTCTACGCCGAAGGCCTTGTCTATCTGCGGGGGACCGTGCGGAACTGTGCGATTTCCGACGCGGCCAAGAGTTCAGTGTTTCTTTTTGGCGATGGACAGATCGTCGGCGTTTACAAAATTTGGGGGGTCAAGCGCGTGGCTACGACGGATGTAACCACGGTCGTCGGTGGGACCGGCAACAACCTCACGGGCGTTACGGAAGCCGGCGTGAACATGAGCATCGACCTGGGAAGCTACAACGGCACCCTGCAACTACAAGGAACCATCGGCAGAGTGTTTGGGTCGATTGAAACGGGCAATACGAACCCGCCCATCGTCGCGAACCCTGGTTTCCCCCCGGTCGGGCATCCTCTCACAGACATCCTGGCAGTTGTCGGGGGAACCGGGACATTCCGCGGAGCAAGCGGTGACGCTCTGCTCACGCCGCTCACCGGCGAAGCCAATAACACTACCGGGTCTTCTCCCTGCGCGGGAGGCTTCTTCCAGGTTACACTGAACGAAGCTTTTAGGTTCCCGCGCTTTACAAATATCCTCCCCTTCTAGATGGACGGCATACCAAGATGCCGAATGGATTTGCGAGCTTCTCAATGAACCCGGCCCTCTACTCCGAACCGTAGTGTGCCGATCATATAGAGAAATCCTTAAACGGTAAGTCGGTCAGCTTGATCGTTGCGATGGTAGACATCTGTGAGGATCGTCTCCTTTGAATCGAGCTGACCAACTTATTGTTTGTTTTCGCAAGTGCAGGTGGTTGCCTTAATCTTTGAGGCTCCAGGCGTCAGCACTATATGTCACTGCCTTGAAATAGCAGGCGCAACGCCTTATCTGAATCAACTCGCTTCCCAACTTCGCTATTGCGTTCGGTTGCCGCTCGTGATGATGATCTGCGCCGGCATCAGCAAGCGGCCGGCGTCGTAGTGGGGCTGCAAGCGCTCGGCGACTTGCTGTTTGACCTGCGTTAATTCGTCAGGCGTCAGCCGCGCGACTTTGGCGCGCAGCGAGTCGCTGATTTCCGAGCGCAGTTGCCAGAACTCGGCGGGCGTGAGCGCCGCTTCGATGTGAAAATCAAATACCTGCTCCTTGACGTTGACGGCGCCCGCCTGTTTGAGCAAGCCGGCGAGCTTGCCCCGCTCAGCGAACCGAAAAGCACCCGGCGCGTCCGGCGCTTCGGGCGGCGACGCGATGTAGGCCGCCAATATGTCTGTGATGATGCTGAAGAAAGGGTTCGCGGCTTGCCCGCTCCAGACCGCGAGCGCAATAGTGCCGCCGGGCTTCAAGACGCGGAGCATTTCTCTGAGTGAGGCGAGCGTGTCATCAAAGAACATCGCGCCGAGCCGCGACACCACGGCGTCAAATGTTTCGTCGGCGAAGGGCAGGCGGTCGGCGGCGCACTGCTTGAATTCGATGTTCGCAATGCCCGACTGCTCAGCCCGGCGGGCGGCGGCGGCAACCATTTCGGCGACCGCATCGGTGCAGACGACGCGGCCCCGCGGCGCGGCCAGGCGGGCAATCTCAAGCGCTGGCTCGCCTGTGCCGCCGGCAATGTCTAGCACCTGCTGTCCGCTCGTGATGCGCGCCGCCTGAATCAGTGCCGCGCTGATGGGGGCGAACAACTGCCGCACGGTGGCCGCATGTTTTTCCCAGTAAGGCGCCGACTCGCGCCACTCGGCGATGATGTTGCGGTCTTCAGACATGGCCTGATTATAGCCCATCCACCTGCCGCGCAATATGAGCGATGAGGATAGGCAAAAAAATACCCGCTTCAAAGCTCCCCCCAGATGCCATTGAAGCGGGTCGGTGTCTCGCCGAAAAACTGGTAGACGAGACAACTTGAAAAACCTTTTACGACCTTCGCGCCGGCCTCTTAAATTTCAGCCGGCCACTGTGATCCCCTTGCCTGCCGCGCCCTTCGCTATGATTGCAAGCACGTCAGGTCATAGGGCAATGTGCGTGCCATTTGTGCAGCCCATGATTGCTGGTCGGAAGTTAATGAAAAATGGAAAGCTTTAGGGCAAATGGGGAGTCGAGCGGTAGACAGGGAAGTACGAAATTATGACGTGGCGTATGAATTAAAAACAAGCCTTGCCATCAGACGGCTTCGCCATCGTACCTCTTGAATACGAGCGCCGAGTTTTTCGAGCCGAAGGCGATGCAGTTGACCAGCGCCGCATCGATGCGCATGGCGCGGCCCTGATTCGCCACGTAATCGAGATCACATTCGGGGTCGGCGGCTTCGATGTTGATCGTCGGCGGCGCGAAATTATCCCGCATGGCCATCAAGGTGGCGACGGTGCTGGCGGCTCCCGAAGCGCCTTGCGGGTGGCCGATCATTGACTTGGTTGAGCTGGCGGCAACCTCGCGGGCGCGGTCGCCGAAGGCAATGCGCACGGCTGCCGATTCCGTCTTATCGTTAATCCGTGTCGCCGTGCCGTGCAGGTTCAGGTAATCGATCTCGGCCATAGTTAGCCCCGCGCCTTCGACCGCCATGCGCATGGCGCGGGCGGCGTCGTGACCGGTCGGCGCGATCTGTACGCGGTGATAGGCGTCGCAGGTCGAAGCGTAGCCGACCAGCTCGGCATAAATCTTCGCGCCGCGCTGGCGTGCATGCTCCAGCTCTTCAAGGACGAGAATCCATGCGCCTTCGCCCAGCACAAAGCCGTCGCGGTCGGCATTAAACGGGCGCGAGGCGTGCTCGGGCTGCTCGTTCCAGCGCGTCGTGACGGTCCCCATGCGGCAAAAGGCGGTCATCAAGCCGAAGGTGATACAGGCTTCGACGCCGCCGCTGATGATGGCGTCGAACTGGCTGAGGCGAATGGCGTTCCAGGCATAGCCCATCGCGTCGCTTGAGCTGGTGCAGCCGGTCGAAACGACATGGCTACAGCCATGAATCTGGTAACGCATATTGATCTCGCTCGACAGCATGCCGACAAAAGAAGCGACGATGGAGTAAGGGCTGACGCGGCGGTAAGCGGCGTCATGGTCGGCGCGATCATAATATTGCTTATACTGGCGCTCGGCGAATTCGATGCCGCCGGCGCCGGTGCCGACGACGACGCCGATGCGCTCGCGCTCTTGCTCACCGAGCGCATCAAGCGCGATGCCGGCGTCGGCAGCGGCCTCTTCGGCGGCATAGAAAGCCATCGGCACGGCGCGCTGCACGCGGTCTTTGTCCTTTTTGGAGATAAAGCGGTCGAAGTCGAAATCTTTGACCTCAGCCGCAACCCGGCAGGAGAGCTGTGAAGCGTCGAAGAGCGTTATCGGCCCGGTGCCGCTGACGCCATTGCGGGTGGCCTGCCAGTAGGCATCACGCCCGATGCCGTTAGGGCTGACAGCTCCCAGTCCGGTGATGACGACGCGCTTCAAGCTCATACGGGCTCCTCCTCTGGATGTGGCGCAAGGCGGTTAGCTTGCGCAAGTCCGAGCGCAAGCTAACAGCTTGCGCCACATGGCTCAGGCAATTCCCTTACGTGGGCTGACATTCTAGCAGTAGCCCGTTGTCAGTTGCCAGTAAAGAGCAGGCAAATGATGGATGGCCTGGCGATGAAATTAAAGGCACACCGTTCTAACGGTATCGAATAACTGGCAACTGCCCTAAGGGTGTGCGGTTTCGCTGACGACCGGCGAGGGTTTGCTCTCGTTATTGAAACGGTCTATCGCGGTCACGCGGTAGAAGTAGGTTTGATCGATCTGCACGCGGTCGTCGCGAAAAGTGACCGGCGTGATAGGCTGCGGCGTCAGCTTGATCCATTGACCATCGGGCGCGGCGGCTGAAGCGGCGCGGTAGACGTTGTAGCCGATCACATCGCCTTCCGCCGCCGAAGGCCAGAAGAGACTGATGACGCCGTTGGCCGAGGCAATCGTCACCGGTTCGGGCGCGGCGGGCGGGAAGGTGTCTATGGGCGTGAAGCGCAGCGCCGGGCTGTCGGCGCTTTCAATCAACCCGTTTGCGCCCTGCGACAGCGCCCGCACGACATAGATGTAGGCGACCGCATACTGAAACTTGGTGTCGGTGAAGGTCGTCGCCGTGATCGGCTCCGGGTTGAGCGGCGCACCGATGTTGGCGCGCTTGGCGTTGCGGCGGTAAAGGTTATAGCCGACAACCGTCGCCGGCTGCGTCCCGTCAACGTTGGCTTCCGGGGCCGTCCACGAAAGCGTCACAATGTCTTGATCGGTCCTGGCGACGGTCAAACTCGTCGGCGGCAGCGCAATGCCCGGCGCCGGCTCGATGGCGACGCTGTTTGAAAAGAGCGCCGCCTGCTCGCGCTTGTTGACATAACGGATGGCGTAACGCAGCCGCGTCTCCGCCAGGGTGCCTGTGAGATTGATGACGTCGGTGTATTCCAGGCGGCCCAGTTGTGTGACCTGCGCCTCGATCTGCGCGCGGTCGAGGTAGCCGACCTTCTGCGCCTTCTCTTCAAATTCGTCGGGGTCAAGCACAGGCAACTGGTCGCGCGTTTCGGTCAGGCGAAATATCTCGACTCCGGCAATGTAGTTGCGATCCGCCTCCTTAGCGACGAGGCGCGGCGCCGGCCAGCCCAGCATGACTTTGCCGCCGCGCTGAATGGCCGACAAATCGGCGGTGCGCTCGGTGAAGCGGGCCGGCGGCACCGGCGCGCCGACTTTGCCGCAGGCGGTCAGGCTGATTGCAACGGCGAGGATGAGAGCGAAGTAGAGGGCGACGCGGGGACGCGGCGAAGGGGAGACACGGCGAAGGATGATTCGATTGCGCATGTCTCCGTGTCTCCGCGTCACCGTGCCGCCGCGTCCCTTTTGCTTTTTACAGTATGTACCGGCTGAGGTCTTCGTTCTTAACGATGTGGGCAAGCTGCTTCTGCACGTAGGCCGCGTCAATCGTTACGTTTTTCTCTTCGAGGTCAGGCCCGGCGAACGAGTACTCGTCGAGCAGCGTCTCCATGATCGTGTGCAGGCGGCGCGCGCCGATGTCTTCGGTCTGCTCGTTGACCGAGAAGGCGAAGCGCGCGATGGCGTCAATGGCGTCTTCGGTGAACTTGATGTCAATGCCCTCGGTCTCCAGCAGCGCCTCGTACTGGCGGGTCAGCGAGTTCTTCGGCTCGGTGAGGATGCGCTTGAAGTCTTCGACCGTCAGCGGCTTCAGCTCGACGCGGATGGGGAAGCGGCCCTGGAGTTCGGGAATCAGGTCCGAGGGCTTCGAGACGTGAAAAGCGCCCGCCGCGATGAACAGGATATGATCGGTCTTCACCATGCCGTAGCGCGTGTTGATCGTTGTGCCTTCGACAATGGGCAGGATGTCGCGCTGCACGCCTTCGCGCGACACATCGGGGCCGTGGCCGCCTTCGCGCCCGGCGATCTTGTCAATCTCGTCGAGGAAGATGATCCCTGCGCTTTCGACGCGCTCGATGGCGGCGCGCGCCACCTGATCCATATCGATGAGCTTCTGCTCTTCTTCCTGAATCAGATACTCCATCGCCTCATCGACACGCATCTTGCGCTGCTTGGGCCGCCCGCCGAACATATTCGGGAACATATCGCGCAGGTTGATGTCCATCTCTTCGATGCCTTGCGGCGTAATGATCTCGAAATGGCCGGGCGAGTTGCGCTCCTGAACTTCGATCTCGACGATGCGCGCATTGAGCCGGCCCTCGCGCAACTGCTGGCGCAGCTTCTCGCGTGTGCGCTCGAAGGCTTCGAGCGACGAGGAGCCATCGGCGGGCTCGTCCACCTGCTTCGAGCGTGGCAGCAGCAGGTCAAGCACGCGCTCTTCGGCATTCTGCTCGGCCTTGTCGGCGACTTCGCTGATCTTCTCTTCGCGAACCAGATCGATGCCGATCTCGACGAGGTCGCGGATCATCGATTCGACATCGCGCCCGACGTAACCGACTTCGGTAAACTTCGAGGCTTCGACTTTGAGAAAGGGCGAATTCGAGAGGCGCGCCAAGCGGCGGGCAATCTCGGTTTTGCCGATGCCGGTCGAGCCGATCATGATGATATTTTTGGGAATGACATCCTGCGCCATGTCGGGAGCCAGCTTCTGCCGGCGGATGCGGTTGCGCAGGGCGATAGCGACGGCGCGTTTGGCGGCGTGCTGGCCGACAACATACTTGTCCAGCTCAGTAACAATTTGCCGCGGCGTCATCTCATCGAGCCGGGGGGCATCACTCACTTCACCTGAAAGATAAATGACCATAGTCTATTCAACAGTCTACCGCGTATGGCGTTGAGGGCTCACGTCGTTTGACAGCGGGTTTAGCGGCCCGACGTGCAACGTCTTTAGACCAAGCATTCAAGCAGCTCGCGTCAGCGTAAAACAGCGGCGAACGCGCACCCAAACTATAGCAGTTGCCAGCCGCCAGTTGCCAGTTGCCAGTTCTTCGTTGTCAGCCAGTGACGAAGGGCCACGACGCCAGATTCAAAATCAGCAACTGGCAGCTGGCAACTGCTTGAGAACTGGCGACGGGCGACTGCTCAGATTTCTTCAAGCACCAGGCTGGCATTCGTGTAGATGCAGATTTCGGCGGCGATCTTCATGGCTTCGACGGCGATCTCTTTAGCCGACATCTCGGTGTTGCGCAGCAGGGCGCGCGCCGCGGCGGTCGCAAACGGGCCGCCCGAGCCGATGGCGACAATGCCATCGTCCGGCTCGATGACGTCGCCGCCGCCGCTGATGACTAGCGAGGCTTTGTCATCGGCGACAATCAACAGCGCTTCAAGATGGCGCAGGTACTTGTCGGTTCGCCATTCCTTGCCCAGCTCGACGGCGGCGCGTTGCAACTGGCCGTGATACTGTTCGAGCTTGGCTTCGAAGCGCGCAAACAGCGTGAAGGCGTCGGCGGTCGAGCCGGCAAACCCGGCGATGATCTTATCGTTATAAAGCCGGCGCACTTTGCGCGCCCCGCTCTTCATGACGGTCTTATCAAAAGTGACCTGGCCGTCGCCGGCAACCGCGACATGGCTATCGCGGCGCACGGCTAGAATCGTCGTGCTGCGCACTCGCGGTCGCGTTTCTGATGATTTCTTCGGCATAGAAGGCGACTATAATCTCCCATCACAGCGCCGTCAAGAAATCGCCATTCAGATGATGTCGGCAGGCTCGGCTAGGCGTTGCTCACGGCGATGAGACAGAAGCGGGTTTCTGCGCCGACGCCGAGGCGCTCAGGCTGGAAGCGGAAAGCGCCGTCCTCTGCTTCGACGCGCAGCGCCGCCCCGGTCAGCAGGTCGGTGATGGTGATTTGTTGGCTGGCGCCGATGGCCCGCGCCATCGGCGTAATGTCGAAGGCGGTGGAGTGGAATTGATGCCAGGCTTCGGAAATCTGCGCCAGGTAACCGACAGTGCGGTTGGCGTCCTGCCGCATAAACGCGACCGCGCCCCAGACGCGGCTGTCGAATAGAGCGAATGCGCCCTGCTTGAAGACCTCCGCCGAGGTCAGCCTGAGCAGTTGCTCATAGCCCTGTCGCAGCGCGAGGTCGAGCGCTTCGTCCATGAGGGGCTTGAGGCGCTGCACGGGGAGCTTTTCGCGCTTGCCTTCCATCTGCCCTTCGTGGATCAAGGCCGAGCCGGGAAGCGCCAGAATCAGCGCCGCCGCGGCGAGGTTGCCGGCGTGACTGAAGACCGTCGCGGCGCGCGCCTCGTCATGGTTTTCGATGAAAAAGAGCGACGCCCGCATCGTCGCCTCAGGCAGCGCCAGGCGCTCGATGACCTGCGCCGCGTTACGCGCTTCAAGGGCGTCGAGCAGTTTTTTCTCGTAGCACAGATCGAAGCCGAGCGCCCGCAGGTAGGCTTCCTGATCCCAGTAAGCTTCGGCGATGAACTTGAAATCCGGGCGGTGCTTCTTAACCGTGCTGATGGCCTCGTCCCAGAATTCGCCGGGCATACGCGCCTCGAACCATTCGTCCGTAGCGAGCCCGTACCACTGCCGGCGGAAATAATCGCGCAGGACGAGCATGGCCATGTCGCAACGCACGCCGTCGGCATGGTCGCTGATCCATAGCAGCGTATCGATCATGCGCTCACGCGTCGCCGGGTTGCTGTAATCAAGCTGCGCCGTGTCGTTCCAGGGCGGGAAAAAGGGGTCGCGCCCAAAGGCGATCATCTCGCCCGATGGGTGCAAGAAGAATTCGCTCGTTTGCTGGTTGCGGGCGCGCGGGAAGCTGTTGATGAAGAGGTCGGCACTTTCGTCTATCCAGGGCGAATCAATCGCCATGTGATTCGAAACGAAATCTACGATGACCGCGAGCCCGGCTTTGTGCGCCCGCCGGACGAGCGCGGTGAAACCGTCTTTGCCGCCGTGCCGCTTACTGAACTTGTAACGCGGCACGGCGTAAGGCGAGCCTTCAAAATCTTCGCTGATGATTCGGGAGATGCGGCGCGCGCCCTGGCTGATCTCCCAGACGCCCATCGGCCAGAGGCTGTCGAAGCCGAGCGCCGCCAGTTCGGTCAGCTCGGCTTCGCTGATATCATCGAAGCTCTGAGCGTGAACCCGCGTGTTGATTTCAAATATTCGCAAGTGGGATTCTCAACCTGTAAGAGTGCCGCGAGAAATGGGCAACGCCAAGACGCAGGGAAAGACCGCCCGAATCTCTCGCCGCGTCGCCTCGGTCGCCGCGTCCCCGCGTCGGGGTTATTCAGTGGCCAGTGACCCGCCCCTGGCCGGGCGTGCTTATATCTTCCTCCAACCCATCGAGCCAAGAAAAGCGCACCGCTTCGGCCAGGTAAAGCCGTTTATCAGGCGGCAGCGAGGTCAAATAACGGTCGCGGTTGCGTAATCCGTCCTCGGTGATGGCCTGAAGCACCTGCTTGCCGCGCGCGCTCAAGGTGACGAGCAATTGCGGGCGGTGCGAATTGGTTTCGTAAGTCAGGTCGAGCAGGCCAGCCTGCTGCATGCGCTTGCAAAGCTGCCCGGTAGCCGTACGGTCGCGCACCAGATGTTCGGCTAAAACCCTGAGCGGCAAGGTCGTTTCGCCTAAACAGTGGACGGCTAAGAGGACCTGGTAATGCTCTAACGTCGTATTGTGCGCCGCCGCCGCCCGGGCGTAAAAGTCATCCACCGTGCGGAGGTAATTT
Source organism: Blastocatellia bacterium (assembly GCA_035275065.1). Taxonomy (NCBI): domain Bacteria; kingdom Pseudomonadati; phylum Acidobacteriota; class Blastocatellia; species Blastocatellia bacterium. The sequence continues at coordinate 5,407 of DATENM010000087.1, read as the reverse complement.
CGTGCTGCCGTAAGCTGCTCGTAAATATCGGCTTCTAAGTCGTTTACCTTTTCACTGCGAGACATCTAAATATTCCACTCCTTGCATCTAGCTACTCGGACAATTATGTTGTATGATATGACTTTAGATGATAATATTATGTAGTGCAATACAGGATGTCAACCATTATTTGTAGTTGACAAACCAACAAGGCGCCGCTTAACCGCAAGGGGCGCCTTTTAGTTCGGCATGATAATGGCTAAACAGGCGAAAGGCAGAATGAAAAGCAGGATGGACAAAGACCTACTTTTAGAGACGACCGAGGAAGGGCACGAAGATTTCGGCCCCGCTGTCGGCATTGAGCGCATTGTCGCCGAAATTGATGAGGACGAAGCCGAGTCCCTCTGGGAAAGTGTTGCTGTAGAAGAAGAAGAGACGCCTGAGGTTTCTGAAGAAGCTGCCGACGACGTTGACGTCGATCTGGAGCCCGGCAAAGACGAGTCACTCGACCCTATGCGGCTCTATCTGCGCGAGATGAGTTCCGTGCCCTTGCTGACCCGCGAAGACGAGATTCGCATCGCCAAGCGTATCGAGCGCGGCAACAAGCGCATCTACAAGGCGCTGTCGCGGTCGTTCATCACCATCGATGAGATCAAAGAGCTGTTCGAACAGCTACAGGCGGGTGAGATCAACCCCCAGGACATCGTCGATGTGGCCACCGACCCCGAGGCCGAAGAGGCGCTTGAGGAGCAGCGCGAAGAGATTCGCCTGCATGTGCTGGCCGAGTTCGAGCAGATCATGAAGGGTCACGACAAGCTGCTCAAGCTCGGTGTCAAGATCGAAGACGAGCCGAAATCTTCCAAGAAGCTCAAACGCATGCGCCGGCAGTACGCGCATCAGCTGGTTGAGATGTCGAAGCGCGTCCGCACCTTCACCTTCAGCATGGAGATGCGCCGCCGCTTCATGGAAGCCATCGAATACGTCGTCAAGCACATCCGCGACGCCGAAATGGATTTACAGCGCATCGAGCGGGCGCTTGAGAACAAGCGGCGCAAGGACATCGATGATCTGAAGAAGCAGCAGCGCGCTTTGCGCAAGTCGATTCGGGAAGTCGAGCACCGCTACATGGCTTCCGCGGTCGACATCAAGCGCACGCATCAGACGATCATCGCTTCAGAAATGGAAGTCGAGCAGGCGAAGCGCGAGATGATCGAGGCCAACCTGCGGCTGGTGATCTCGATTGCCAAGAATTACATCAACCGCGGCCTGCACTTCCTCGACCTGATTCAGGAAGGCAATATCGGCTTGATGCGAGCCGTCGAGAAGTTCGACTGGCGGCGCGGCTACAAGTTTTCGACCTACGCGACCTGGTGGATTCGCCAGGCGGTGACGCGCGCCATCGCCGATCAGGGGCGCACCATCCGCGTCCCCGTGCATATGGTCGAAGTCATCAACAAGATTCTCCGCACACAGCGCCTGATGGTGCAGGAGCTAGGGCGCGAGCCGACTCACGAAGAGCTGGCGCGGCGCGTTGATATGCCGGCGTGGAAGGTGCGCAAGGCGTTGAAAATTGCGCAGCAGCCGATCTCGCTGGAAACGCCCATCGGCGATGACGGCGAGACGACCATCGCCAGTTTCATCGAAGACCGGCGCTCGGCGAACCCCGCCGAAACCGCGATCACCAACAACCTGCGCGAGCTGACGGAAGATGTGCTGTCGACGCTAACGCCGCGCGAGAAAGAGATCATCAAGATGCGCTTCGGGCTCGATCAATCGGGCGAAGAGCGCACCCTTGAAGAGGTCGGCAAGCACTTCAACGTCACCCGCGAGCGCATTCGCCAGATCGAGGCAAAGGCGCTGGCGAAGCTGCGCCACCCGTCGCGCTCGCGGCGGCTGCGCGCTTTCCTCGATGGCACCGCCATCGCGTCGTGAGCCGCAGACAACAGCCTTGAGAAGACGAAGGGGCCGCCGACGCGGCCCCTTACCTTTTGCGGCAAGGCCGTTCACGGCAAACGGTCGAGCGCCGCTTTGACCGCTTGCAGCGTTCGCACAGGCGTGTCGGTGGGGACCGAGCAGCCGGGCGCGATCAACAGGCCGCGCGGCCCGACTTCCTGAATCGCGTTTGTAATCTGCTTCACAATTTCAGGCGGCGCCAGGTGCGCGGCGGCGACTTCGTCCATGCCGCCCATCACGGCTTTGTTCGACCGACGGCGGCCTTCGGCAAGCGCGGGCGGGGTCGAGAAGTGCGACCAGTTCATGGCGCTTGCGGGGAAATCGCTCACCGCGTCGAAGTGAATCTTTTTGCCGTGAACGTGCAGCACGTTGAAGGGCGCGTCGCGCACCGCTTCGAGCACCTTCAGGTCGAAAGGGCGGCCCCAGGTCTGATACGCTTCGGCGCTCATCACTTCATCGCTCGCCGCGCCGAGCGAGAGAAAAATCCCCGCCGCGCCGCGCTCGATTGCCGCCCGCGCATAGCTCGCCAGCGACGTGGCGATCACGTCCAGAGCCGCAAGCAAAGCCTCAGGGTGGCGCTCGCGAGCCTCCTGAAGGTTTCCTGTGCGTGTCAGCCGGCGCGCGGTCGTCCAGGGGCTGAAGATCGTATCGATGAACAGCGCCTCGCCGCCGATCTCGTCGTTGATGAGCGACAGCGCCGCGAGTTGTTCGCTCCAGCAATCTGCGCCGCCGCCGACCGGCTCAAGCCGTTGCCAATCGTCGGCGCTGTCTATGGCTTCAAGCCTCGCAGGCAGCGGGTACGGATAATCGTTCATCACTTTTAAGAAGTCGAGGTCATAAGCGCGGTAGAAATCCAGCTCGGCTTCGGCGTGCTTGCGGCCCGGCCCGTGCTGCAAGCCGAAGTGATACCAGAAACTGAATGGCGGGCGGTCCACTGCTTCACCCTTGAGCGCCTGCATCACACGGTCAATCTTGTTCAATGTGTTATTGCCTCCCGTCGGTTTATCTCTGCCAGTCTATTGCGGCGGCGGCGCCAATTCAACCAACCGGCGAAAACCTGTGCAAAGGCCGGAGCGTGATTCGTTCAACCTTTGCAAGCGATAGACATTGACGACGCGCGGCGCGGGTTATGGAACAAACCCACATGGCCGGCGTCTAATCATCAAGCAAAACCGTTCAAACTTCGTGGCACGCTTTCTTATGCCGTTACCAGGCCGGGCAAGTGCCGGCACGGTTTACGCGGATCAGCCAATAGGAGAAAAAGCATGAGCTTCAAGCCGTCCATCGCCTGGCTGATGGCTGTAGTCATCTGCATTGGGGTCGCGCCGGTCGCGGCCTTTCAAAGCGCCGCCAAGAAAGAAGACGCGGCCAAAGCGCGCGACGAGCGCCGCAAGAAAGCCCTGAGCATGACGGACGAGATTATCAAGGATGCGCAAGCCTTGCAGTTACCGGAAAACCGCCTGCGCCTTCTGGTGCAGACGGCAAGCGCCGTCTGGGCAGCGGATGAAAAGCGCGCTCGCCTGCTCATCAAGAGCGCCCAGGAGAGCCTGAAAGAACTACAAGCCGCGATTGATAATAAAGACCCACAGTACCTACAGCTCGATTCGTTTGTTTCACAAATGCGCTCCGAGATGCTGAACACGGTGGCGCAGCACGACCCCGAGCTGGCGCTCGAAATGCTGCGGGCGACGCGACCGAGCAACGGCGGCCAACTGCCGGCGGGGCAGGACGGTTTAGAGACACAGTTGGAGATGCAACTGGCGCATCGCCTTGCCGACAAAGACACGGCCAAAGCCCTTGAGATGGGCGAGCGGGTTCTCGCCAACGGTGTCTCCTACGACGTGTTCAACCTCGCCAACGCCTTGAATCTCCACAGTCGCCAAGCCGGGCAGAAACTCTTTGACGACATGCTGGCGCGCTTGCAGACAGAGAACTACGCCACAAACCGCGCGGCGCTCTATGTCGCGCTGAACCTGCTGCATACGTGGGCGCAGCCTCGCACCCCGGCAGAGACCGGCGAGCAAGAGAGCGGCGCGGTCCCACAGTTAAGACTCAGCGACCAGGCGGCGCGCGACATTTGCGGCATGATTCTTCGCGCCGTACTCGATAATTCGGCAAGCGGCGGCGCGAGCGGGCGCATCCCGATGGGCAGCACCCTCGACGTGCTGCGACAGTTGCAGCCGCTAATGCCGACGATTGAAAAGCTGGCGCCCCGGCAGGCGGCCCCGCTGCAAGCGCGCATGGCCGAGATGCAGCGATTCACCGAGATGCAGAATGGCCCGTGGGCAAAAGCGCAGGAGTTGATCAACAACGGCTCGGTCAACGACTTGCTGGCCGCCGCCGGCAACTGGCCGCCGGAGATGCAGAATCAATTCTTTCAGGCGGCGGTCTGGAAAGCCCAAAACGATGGCAAGAGTGAATTGGCGCGGCAGATCATGGAGGAAAAGATTACCGACCCCAGACTGCGCCAGGAGATGCAGGCGAACCTTGACCGTCAAACCGCCGAGCGCATGATCAATGAAGGCAAGCTCGCAGAAGCGCGCGCCCTGGTGCCGCGCCTGCCGACGGCGGCGGATCGCATCGGCTATCTCATACGGCTGGCAACAATGGTGATAGGAAAGGGTGATAAGAACGAGGCCGAGCAATTGTTGAGCGAGGCGATGGCACAGACCGGCAATCGCGCTGAGAATTACCCGATGCTGTATGCGCAACTGGCCATCGCCAATGCTTATCGCGGGCTCGATCCCTCGAAAAGCACGCCGATTATTGAATCGGCGATTGACCGTCTGAATGAGCTAACCAGCGCCGCCGCGACGCTCAATGGCTTCGACGTGCAGTATTTCCGCAACGACGAGTTCGTATTGTCGAATGGCAATCCGCTCAGCCAGTTGCTTCAACAGATCGGCGCCCAACTCGGTGGCATAGCCGAGAAGGACGCGGATCAGGCGCGGACGCTGGCCGAACGGGTTGGGCGACTGGAGATGAAGACCTGGCTGTTGGTGACCATGCTGCCGCCGCTGCTCAGCGAGCAGGACGAGGCGTCAATCGAGACGCTTCATCTATCGCCGCGGAGAACCTTCCAGAGCATCCCGTTTTCGCCGCGCGCTTCGGGCGTAATCATTGATAAATGATAAGCCGGCGCGAAAGGCTCAGGTGAGAAAAACCGAGCCTTTCAAGTGCGCTGCCGCCGCGGGTTGAACAGGGACGCGGGTTGACACTGCTTCAAGCGGTCTGCTACTTTTTTCACTTGATTTTGCAGGCGCGTAGCTCAGGGGTAGAGCACTACCTTGACACGGTAGGGGTCCGCGGTTCAAATCCGCGCGTGCCTATTCTTTCTATTTCCAAGACTCTCAAAGCTTTGGCCGCCTCCGACGGCGCGTCAACTTCTCGCCTTACAGACCGGTTTGGCAGACTTTTGGCAGACTCCGGATCGGCTATTCGGGGTCTGCCTTCGTTCATAGTCGCTAACCAGCCT